>JABFXD010000318.1 GCA_013361925.1 Streptomyces sp.
GCGCCCACACCGCCCGGTGTCGGAGCCGCCGAACCGAGCGCGTTGCCGGCGAGGAAGACGACCGCGACGCTGGCGATGCTGAGCGAGGAACCCTCGGTGCCGAAGGCCCGGATCGAGGCGTCCAGGCACATCACGAAGCAGGCGGTCAGCAGCAGCATGCCGCCGATGCCGGTGAAGAGCTTCTGCGGCCGCTGCAGCACGTCGAGCATGCGCGGGATGACGCCGGCGAAGAGCGAACGCACGCGCGTGACCACGAACTTCCGCAGGAACGGCACGGAGGTGACGACCAGCACGAGCACCGCCACCGTCAGCAGACCCGCGATGACCGTCCGGGAGGGCGACAGCGACGGCGTCTTCTCGGTGCCGGTCAGATAGCCGAAGGAGAGCAGCATCAGGATGTGGCAGCCGAGCCCGAACAGCTGGGAGGCGCCGACACTGGCCACCGCGAGCCCGGGTCGCACTCCTTGGCGTTGCAGGAAGCGCGTGTTGAGGGCGACGCCGCCCACCGCGGCCGGCGCGACGATCTTCACGAAGGACCCGGCGACCTGCGCCCCCACGGTCCGCATGAAGGGCACCCGCTCGGGCACGAACCCCAGCAGCGACATCGCCGCCGCGAAGTAGCTCGCCGCCGAGAACAGCACGGCCGCCGCGACCCAGCCCCACTCGGCGTTCTGGATGAGCGGGCCGAACTCGATGTGGGTGAGCTGCGTCAGCAGGAAGTACGCGCCGATGGCACCGGCGATGACACTGATGAGCGTGCGCGGCCGCACCCGCTCCAGACGGGCCGGCTCGACGGGCGCCTGGGGCCTGATCAGCAGCACCTCATGGCGGATGAGCGTGAGCAGATCGTCCTCGCGCGCCTCGTCCAGCGCCTCGTCGATGGCCCGCTTCTCGGCCCGCGCCTCCGCGCGTACGGCCTTCTTGTCGGGCTTGTCGAGCACCGGCTTGGCGTCCTCGTGGGCCTCTTCGAGCCTGGCCTGCTTGGCCTGTCGGGAGGCCTCGAGGATCGCGTCGCGCTCGCGCTGGGCGCGTTCCCGGGCCAGGGTGCGCAGGGTCGCGCGCGTGGAGCGGCTCAGGGCGATGGGCTGGAGCATCGGCAGACAGTCGGCGACGGCGTCCGGGCCGAGCACGTTCACCGCGGCCGCCACCGCGCGTTCGGCGCCCACGCGCAGCCCGAGCGTCACCAGCAGCTGGGAGATGTCCATGCGCAGCAGCAGGTCGCCGGCCGCGATCTCACCGACGCGCAGGTCGGTGAGGATCACGGTGCCGGAACGATCCACCAGAATCGCGTCGCCCACGAGGCGCCGGTGCGCGATGCGCCGGGACTGCAGGGCCCGCACCTGGTGCCAGGTGTCACGCAGCAGGTCGTCGGTGATCTCCTCGTCCGCCAGCGAGTCGAGGGTGCGCCCGCCGGTGTGCTCGTAGACGAGCATCACGGCGTCGGGGCCGAGCTCGGAGGTCGCGATCAGCTTGGGCGCGTTGGCGCCGGCCGCGATGGCGGCGTAGGCCAGCAGGGCCTCCTGCTCCAGGGCCTGGCGCAGGGAGGGCAGGCTGCTGCGGGTGGCGAAGCCGCGCAGGGTCAGATTCCTCCACGCGCGGTAGAAGAAGCCCTGCGCCTGCTGCTCCCGGTCGACGACCGTCACGTCGAGCGGCGGGCCGTCCTCCAGGGTGACGAAGTAGCGTCGGCCGCGGTCGCCGGTCTCCGGTGTCTCCGCGACCTCCTCGCGGGCCGCGCTGACCGGGTGGAAGCCGACGTGCCGCAGGCCCGCCATCAGCGTGCGCCCGGTGGGCCGGACGTTGGGCGAGCCGACCGCGTACAGCGTGCCGTAGGCCACGGTCCAGCCGATGAGCACCGTCAGGATGATCGAGAACGGGGTCGTGTAGCCCGTGACGAGCATCGAGAAGGCGTCGAGCATCAGCACGATCCAGAGCACCGCGCGCCAGCGCGGCCGCCGGGACATGCCGACCGCCGTCATGTACGCGATGACCGGCGCGAGATAACCGTGCACCGGGTCGGTCAGGGCGTGGATGTCGCCCGGGGAGGGCTGGGTCAGCGCCTCCTGGATCGAGTCCGGAGCGGCCTTGGCGACCCAGAGGTCGGTGGCCAGGGTCACACCGTGGGCGAGGACCGCCGCGAGCACGCCGTCGGCGATGCGCAGCCCGTCACGTTTGATCAGCCGCTCGATCGCGAAGGCGACCGGCACCAGCAGGATCGCGATGCTGGAGGCCAGGCCGGCGATCTTGATGAGCAGGTCGGGCGCCTGTCCGGTGCCCTTGTTGATGTCCTGTTCGAGGCCCGAGGTCGTGCCGTGCGCGAACGCGGCGATCGCCAGCAGCACGGCGACCGCGAGAACGCCCACCAGGAGCCGCATCAGGTCCGAGGGACGGTGCACGCGCGCGGGGAGGAGGGGTTCGTCGCCCTCGACCTCTTCGGAGTGGGTCTCCTCGTCGAAGTCGGCGCTGGTCGCGGAGGTGTCGACCGCGTCGTCGGCGCCGGGGCGCGACGAAGCGTCAGAGGTGCTCTCCGTGTCCTCCGGGGGCACGCCCTGTTGCTTCATCGTCTCTTCTTGATCTCGTATCACCGGTCACCGCCCGCACGATGGTGGCATGCTCCGCTGACACACCGGGGCGTCAGGGTGCACATGCGGGGGCGCACAGTCTGCCGGAAGCGCCGCTCCAGGGCGAGGGATCCCCGCGGTCGCCAGCGCGTCACATTGTCGGTGGGGTGGGGCAGGATGGGGCGGATGAGCGACGAGAGCCTTGCGCGGGACGTCCCGCCGGACGCCCTCCCGGAGTACGCCGAGCGCGTCCTGGAGGTGGCCGATCTCATCCCGCCCGGGCGCGTCATGACCTACGGCGACGTGGCCGAGTGGCTGGAGGAGGGCGGCCCGCGTCAGGTCGGCCGGGTGATGGCGCTCTACGGGGGCGCCGTCCCGTGGTGGCGTGTGGTCCGCTCGGACGGCGTGCTGCTGCCGGGCCACGAGCTGCGGGCACTCGATCACTACCGGGCCGAGGGCACGCCCCTGAGGGCGGCGAGCAGGGCCGCCGAGGGCCACATGCCGCGCCTGGACATGAAACGGGCGCGGTGGGACGGCGGTGAACGCGCGGAGGGTCACACCTGACAGCTTCCGCCATCGGACGGGCCCTGGGGGAGCCTGTGATCCGTACGGGGGAACAGGGGCACGTCCGTGGCATGGCGTACGTTCGAGGGGCGAGGGACGTACGTGCCGCGAGGGCCGCGAATGCTCCGGGGGGCGTACGGGTCGAGAGGGCCGCGCGTGCTTCGAGGGAAGAAGCGGAAGCCCTGCTTCCGATCTGCTCGTCGGCGTAGCGTCGGCTGCACACGTCCCCCTCACCCCGCGATCACCGCCCTGCACGCACGGCGGACAGCCAACCAGCACACCCACCAGGACCGGCGAACCACGTGAGCTCCTCTTCCTCCACCAGGCGCCTGGCGCACCCCCAGGTGCGCCAGGGGAACCGTGGCGCTTACCGACTGGTGCGTACCCCGCCGGCCCGAGTGGATCCCCCTCCTCTGGACGCAGCGCAGCGCTCCGTGGTTGAGCACAAGGGCGGCCCATTGCTCGTCCTCGCAGGTCCGGGCACCGGCAAGACCACCACCCTCGTCGAGTCCGTGGCCGCGCGCATCGCCCGCGGCGGCGACCCCGCGCGCGTACTCGTGCTGACGTTCAGCCGCAAGGCCGCCGTCGAACTGCGTGACCGCATGGCGCTGCGCATAGGAGCCGGCCGAGCGCCTCAGGCCACCACCTTCCACTCGTTCTGCTACGCCCTGGTCCGCGCCCACCAGGACAGCGACCTGTTCGTGGAGCCGCTACGGCTGCTGTCCGGCCCCGAGCAGGACGTCACCGTCCGCGAACTCCTGGCCGGCCAGCCCGACCTGGAGCGGCTCGGCCTCGCGCACGTGCGCTGGCCGGACGAACTGCGGGCCTGTCTGACCACCCGGGGCTTCGCCGACGAGGTCCGCGCGGTGCTCGCCCGCAGCCGCGAACTGGGCCTGGACCCGGCCGCCCTGGACGCCTTCGCCCGCCGTATCGGCCGCCCCGACTGGCGTGCCGCCGCGGCCTTCCTCGCCGAGTACCTCGACGTCCTCGACCTCCAGGGCGTCCTCGACTACGCCGAACTCGTCCACCGCGCGGTGCTCCTCGCCCACAGCCCGGAGACCGCAGGGCGGCTGGCCGCGCAGTACGACGCCGTCTACGTCGACGAGTACCAGGACACCGACCCGGCCCAGGTGAGGCTGCTGCACGCCCTCGCCGGCGGCGGACGCACCCTTGTCGCGTTCGGCGACCCCGACCAGTCGATCTACGCCTTCCGCGGCGCCGACGTGAACGGCATCCTGGACTTCCCCGACGCCTTCCCGCGCGTGGACGGCCGCCCGGCGCCCGTCGAGGTCCTGCGCACCTCCCGCCGCTCCGGCGCCGGGCTGCTGACCGCGACCCGGCTGCTGACCCAGCGCATGCCGCTCACCCGGCTGCCCGCCGAGAAGGTCCGCGCCCACCGCGAGCTCACGCCGGTCAGGGAGGGCGGGCGCGTCGACGTCTTCACATACCCGACGCCCGGTACGGAACTGGACAACGTCGCCGACATCCTGCGCCGGGCCCACCTGGAGGACGGCGTGCCCTGGGGTGAGATGGCCGTCCTGGTGCGCGCCGGGTCGCGCACCATCCCGACGGTGCGCCGGGCGCTCACGGCTGCGGGCGTACCCCTGGACATCGACGGCGACGACCTGCCGCTGCGGCACGAACCGGCGGTGGCGCCCCTGCTGACCGCACTGCGGGCGGTGGCGACGGCGGAGGCCGGGGCGCGGTCCGAGGAGGCTGAAGCCCAGCCCCAGGAACTCGAAACCTGCTGGCTCGACACCGAGACCGCCCTCACCCTCCTCACCTCCCCCCTCGCCGGCATGGACGCCGCGGACCTGCGCCGTCTCGGCCGCGCCCTGCGCGACGAGGAGCGGGCCGCGGGCAACGCCCTGCCGCCGCCCTCGGACGAGCTGCTCGCGCGGGCGCTCACGGAGCCCGAGCGGCTGGCCGTGCACGACCCCGCGTACGCGCGAGGCGCCCAACGCCTGGGCGCACTGCTGCGCAAGGCCCGTGAGCGCCTCGCTGGCGGCGGCAGCGCCGAGGAGGCGCTGTGGGACCTGTGGAACGGCACACCGTGGCCCGCCCGCCTGGAGCGGGCCGCCCGGCGCGGCGGCGCGGCCGGCCGTAACGCCGACCGTGACCTGGACGCCGTGTGCGCGCTGTTCGCCACCGCCGCCCGCGCGGAGGAGCGCAGCGGCGGCCGGGGCGCCCTCAACTTCCTGGAGGAGATCGACGCCGAGGACATCGCCGCCGACACCCTCACGCGGCGTGCCGTACGCCCCGACGCCGTCCGTCTGATGACCGCGCACCGCTCCAAGGGCCTGGAGTGGCGTCTGGTCGTCGTCGCCGGCGTCCAGGAGGGCCTGTGGCCCGACCTGCGCCGCCGCGGCTCCCTCCTGGAGGCCGACCGCATCGGCCGCGACGGCCTCGCCGAACCGCTCACCCCGGGGGCGCTGCTGGCCGAGGAGCGCCGCCTGTTCTACGTCGCCGCCACACGCGCGCGTGAGCGTCTCGTCGTCACGGCGGTGAAGGCCCCGGCCGACGACGGCGACCAGCCCTCCCGCTTCCTGACCGAGCTCGGCGTCGAACCCAAGGACGTCACCGGCCGCCCGCGCCGCCCCCTGTCCGTCGCCGCGCTCGTCGCCGAACTCCGCGCCACGACCGTCGACCCGCGCGTGTCGGACGGCCTGAGGGAGGCCGCCGCCCGCCGGCTGGCCCGGCTCGCCGCCCTCACCGACGAGGACGGGCGCCCCCTCGTCCCCTCCGCCCACCCCTACCGCTGGTGGGGCATGTTCGAGCCGACCGAGTCCAAGGTGCCGCTGCGCGACCGCGACCAGCCCGTCGTGCTCTCCGGCAGCGCCCTCGACCAGCTCGCCAACACCTGCGCCCTGCAATGGTTCCTGGGCCGCGAGGTGAAGGCCGACGCGCCCGCGACGGTCGCCCAGGGCTTCGGCAACGTCGTGCACGTCCTCGCCGACGAGGTCGCCTCCGGACACACCCCGGCCGACCTCGCCGTCCTCATGGAGCGCCTCGACTCCGTGTGGAACGCCCTCGCCTTCGACGCGCCCTGGAAGTCGGCGCAGGAGAAGGAGAACGCGCGCGTGGCGCTCGAACGCTTCCTGAAGTGGCACGTCATGGACCGCACGGGTCGCACCCCGGTCGCCAGCGAGCACGACTTCGACGTCACCCTCGAAGCCGGCGACTACGAGGTGCGCATCCGCGGCCAGATGGACCGCGTCGAGGCGGACGGCGACGGCCGCGCCTACGTCGTCGACTTCAAGACCGGCAAACAGGCGCCGACCGCGCGCGAGGTGGAGCACCACCCGCAGCTCGCCGTCTACCAGCTCGCCGTCCGCGAGGGCGCCGTCGACGAGGCCTTCGACGGCGTACGCCCCGAGCCGGGCGGCGCCGAACTCGTCCAGCTGCGCCAGGGCGCCGCCAAGCGCGACGGCGGCGAGACCCTGCCCAAGGTGCAGGCACAGGACCCCATCGAAGGCGCGGCGGGGGAGTGGGTCGGCGACCTGCTCGCCACGGCCGCCGGCAAGGTCCTCGACGAGCGGTTCACCCCGACCACCGGCCAGCACTGCACCCACTGCGCCTTCCAGGCGTCGTGCAGCGCCCGACCCGAGGGACGCCACGTAGTGGAGTGACCGGACGGCTGTGACGCGTCGCACCACACGTGCTGACCTGCGCTTCTCTCGAATCGGCAGACGATTCGTCCTCGACTGTCAGTGGCCGCCGCTAGCCTCTGCGACATGCCCGCCCGTATCACCGATCCCGATCAGCTCAAGGAGCTCCTCGGTATCCCGTTCACCCCGGAGCAGACGGCCTGCATCATCGCGCCGCCCGCGCCCCAGGTGATCGTGGCCGGCGCGGGCTCCGGCAAGACGACGGTGATGGCGGCCCGCGTGGTCTGGCTGGTCGGCACCGGCCAGGTCGCCCCCGAGCAGGTCCTCGGCCTGACGTTCACCAACAAGGCCGCCGGTGAACTCGCCGAGCGCGTCCGCAAGGCGCTGATCAAGGCGGGCGTCACCGACCCCGACGTCATCGACCCGGACAACCCGCCGGGCGAGCCGGTCATCTCGACGTACCACGCGTTCGCGGGCCGCCTGCTCACCGACCACGGCCTGCGCATCGGCCTCGAACCGACGTCCCGCCTCCTGGCTGACGCCACCCGCTACCAGCTCGCCGCGCGCGTGCTGCGCGAAGCCCCCGGCCCCTACCCGGCGCTCACCCGCTCCTTCCCGGACCTCGTCGGCGACCTCCTCACCCTCGACGCCGAGCTCGCCGAACACCTCGTACGACCGGAGGCCCTGCGGGCGTACGACGCCGAGCTGCTGCTCGCTCTCCAGGGCGCCAAGCTCACCAACGCGGACCTGCGCAAGGTCCCCGAAGCAGCCGCCGCCCGGCGTGAACTGGCCGAGCTGGTGGGCCGCTACCGGGCCGCGAAGCGCGAGCGCGACCTGCTCGACTTCGGCGACCAGATCGCCCTGTCCGCCGAGCTCGCCCAGATCCCCGAGGTGGGCCGCGTCCTGCGCGACGAGTTCCGGGTCGTCCTGCTCGACGAGTACCAGGACACGTCGGTCGCCCAGCGCATCCTCCTGGCGGGCCTCTTCGGGGGCGGCACCGGCCACCCCGTGACCGCGGTCGGCGACCCCTGCCAGGCGATCTACGGCTGGCGCGGCGCCTCCGTCGCCAACCTCGACGACTTCCCCGAGCACTTCGCCCACGCCGACGGCAGCCAGGCCACCCGCCAGGCGCTCAGCGAGAACCGCCGCAGCGGCGGTCGCCTCCTCGACCTCGCCAACGGCCTCGCCGAGCCGCTGCGGGCCATGCACGCGGGCGTGGAGGCCCTCCGCCCGGCGCCCGGTGCCGAACGCGACGGCGTGGTGCGCTGCGCCCTGCTGCGCACCCACGCCGAGGAGATCGACTGGATCGCCGACTCGATCGCCCACCTCGTGAACACGGGCAAGGCGCCCGGCGAGATCGCCGTCCTGTGCCGTACGGCGACCGACTTCGCCGAGATCCAGGGCGCCTTGGTCGCCAGGGACGTCCCCGTCGAGGTCGTCGGCCTCTCCGGGCTGCTGCACCTGCCCGAGGTCGCCGACCTCGTCGCCGTCTGCGAAGTCCTCCAGGACCCCGGCGCCAACGCCTCCCTCGTCCGTCTGCTGAGCGGCCCGCGCTGGCGCATCGGCCCGCGCGACCTCGCCCTCCTGGGGCGCCGCGCCCGTCTGCTGGTGTCCCACGCGCGCGTGGACGCGGGCGACGACCGGGACCGCCGGCTCGCGGAGGCCGTCGAGGGGGTCGACCCCTCCGAGGTGATATCGCTCGCGGACGCGCTGGACACGTTCGTGGAGCTGCCGTTCGCCACCGAGCGCGAGGAGGACGGTCTGCCGTTCTCGCCGGACGCGCGCGTGCGGTTCGCGCGGCTGGCCACCGAACTGCGCGACCTGCGCCGCTCGCTCTCGGATCCGCTGATGGACGTGCTGCACCGCGTCCTCGCGGTCACCGGCCTCGAAGTGGAGCTGTCGGCGTCCCCGCACGCCCTGGCAGCCCGTCGGCGTGAGACCCTGTCCAACTTCCTGGACGTCGCCGCCTCCTTCGCCGCGGGCGACGGAGAGGCCACCCTGCTGGCCTTCCTCGGCTTCCTGCGCACCGCCGCCCAGTACGAGAAGGGCCTCGACAACGCGCTGCCCGGCGGCGAGAACACCGTCAAGGTGCTCACCGCGCACAAGTCCAAGGGCCTGGAATGGGACGTCGTCGCCGTCCCCGGCCTGGTCACCGGCACCTTCCCCAGCACCCAGGGCCGCGAGAAGTGGACCGCCCAGGGCAAGGTGCTGCCGCACGAACTGCGCGGCGACGCCGCCACCCTGCCCGACGTCGACGCCTGGGACTCGCGCGCCCTGAAGGCCTTCCAGGAGGCCATGAAGGACCACCAGCACACCGAGGAACTCCGCCTCGGCTATGTCACCTTCACCCGCCCCCGCTCGCTGCTCCTCGGCTCGGGCCACTGGTGGGGCCCCGCCCAGAAGAAGCCCCGGGGCCCCTCCGACTTCCTCCAGGCCCTCCACGACCACTGCGCGGCCGGACACGGCGAGATCGAGGCCTGGGCCGAGGAGCCCGCCGAGGACGAGGAGAACCCGGCCCTGCACCGGGCCACCGACGACCAGGTGTGGCCGCTGCCCCTGGACGAC
>JABFXD010000299.1 GCA_013361925.1 Streptomyces sp.
TCGATCAGCAGAGGGACCTCGTGGAGGTCGTCGCGAAGCTGAAGCAGGTCGTCTGCGTGAAGGGCTGACGACGAGAAGGCCCCGGCTCCGGCCGGGGCCTTCCTGTCTTATCGCAGCCGCTTCTCCAGCAGTGTCACCGCGTACGGGCTGCCCGAGCCGCCGTCCTTCGCGGGCTGTTCGCCTACGACCGTGTAGCCCGCCGCCTCGTAGTACGTGCGCAGGCGGGGGTTGGTGGACAGGCAGTCCAGGCGGGCGTACGGGAGGCCCTTGGACGTGATGCGGGACTCCGCGTGGGTCAGGAGGGCTGCGCCGGTGTTCGGTGGGGCCAGGTGTGGGGTTGTCATCAGGCGGTGGACGTAGCCGGCCTCTGCGGGGCGGGGGCCCCACGCCGCCTCGTCCGACCACCAGAGTTCGTACGCGCCTGCCAAGTGGCCGTCTGCGTACGCCAGCCAGACCTCGCCCTCGGTCATGCGGGTGCGGAAGTGGATCGCGTCCTTCTCGGAGGGTTTCCACTGGTCGATGTTCCGGGCCAGCATCCACAGGGCCACCGAGTCGCGGAGGCGGACCAGGAGTTCGGCGTCCTGCGGTTCGGCCCGGCGGTAGGTCAGGGGTGGGTGCGTGGTGGGGGCCGGTTCCAGGAGGTTCGCCGCCAGCTTCGCCGAGAGGGACTCCGCGTCGATGCCGAGCGCCTGGGTCACGTATCCCTCCACCGAGCCGTATCGCTCCTTCAGCAGCCCGAGGAAGCCGCGCATCACCGAGGCCGGGGCTCTGCCGAAGCCCAGCCAGGTGGGGGACTGGCCGTTGTTGCGGGCCTGCCAGTCGGACAGGAGGGCCGGGGCCGCCAGTTCGGTGAGGGTGAAGTCCTCGATGATCGTGGGTTCGTCGATGCCCAGCAACGTCAGGACCAGCGCCGCCAGTTCGCCGGTGCGGTCCTTGCCGGAGGCGCAGTGGAAGACGAGGGGGGCGGCGGGGGAGGCGGCTTCCGCGATGCGTTCCAGGGCCTCGCGGATCTCCTTCCTGCCGTCCTCCGCCACCTGGAGGTAGCGCTCGGCCAGGTAGGGGCCGGGGTCCACCTCCGGGGGCAACGCCGCCTGGTTGTACGGGCGGTGCTCGATGCTGAGGTTGATGTAGTCGTAGGCGTGGTCGTGGGAGTCGGCCGCCGGGATGCGGCCCTGGCGTTCGATCTCCCACGGGTAGCGCAGGTCGATGACCGTGCGGATGCCGAGGGACAGGAAGCGGGACCAGTCGGGGGTACCGGGCGTCAACTTGCCGAGGGAGTCGGAGCGGTACAGCACGCCCGGGCGGATGCGGCGGCCGTCTGCCGTCCGGTATCCGCCCAGGTCGCGGAAGTTGTGCAGGGCGTCGAAAGGCACGTGTCTGTCCACAGGCCGTGACCCTATGGTGCGGTTTCGCTGTCGCGCTGCTCTATTTCGCGTGCGTGACCGCGTAGATCATCACGAACGCCACGATGTGGATGCCGAAGAGGAAGTAGCCGAGGTAGTACCAGACGATGCGTTCGCGTTTCTTCTCCAGTGCCAGGCGGCGCTGTTCCGCACCGGAATCGTCGGCCCCGGTCATCACTGCTCCCTGTGCACCTTCGTGTTCGACGCCTGGGCGCGCGGGCGCAGGACCAGGAGGTCGACGTTGACGTGGGCGGGGCGGGTGACGGCCCAGGTGATCGTGTCGGCCACGTCGTCGGCGGTGAGGGGCTCGGCGACGCCCTGGTAGACCTTCGCCGCCTTCTCCTCGTCGCCGCCGAAGCGGGTGAGCGCGAACTCGTCGGTCTTCACCATGCCGGGCGCGATCTCGATCACCCGGACCGGCTGCCCGACGATCTCCAGACGGAGGGTCTCGGCGAGGACGTGGCTGCCGTGCTTGGCGGCCACGTAACCGCCGCCGCCCTCGTAGGTGCCGTGGCCCGCGGTCGAGGAGACGACGACGACCGTGCCGTCGCCGCTCGCGATCAGCTTGGGGAGCAGGGCCTGGGTGAGGTTGAGGGTGCCGATGACGTTCGTCTCGTACATCGTGCGCCAGTCGGCCGGGTCGCCGGTCGCGACGGGGTCGGCGCCGAGCGCGCCGCCGGCGTTGTTGACCAGGACGCCGATCGTCTTGAAGGCACTGGCGAACTCGTCGACCGCGGCGCGGTCGGTGACGTCCAGCTGGTACGCG
>JABFXD010000238.1 GCA_013361925.1 Streptomyces sp.
GTGACGTTCTGCTCGTCGGCGATCTTCGAGAGGTAGTCGCCCGCCCGCACCGAATAGGTGCGCACGGTCGCGGTGTTCGCGGCGCCCTTCTTCTGCGCGGCCTTCTCGGTGGCCGTCTTCTCGGCGGCCGGAAGGGACTGGACCGCCTTTTCCGAAACCGACTGCGAGACGGACTGCGGGGTGGCCGCGTGGGCGCCGGCGGCGCCCATCAAAGGCAGGGCGAGTGCGGCGCCACCGGTACCGGCGACGGCGATCGAGCGGGTGAGGCGCTGGGACTTCGGGCGGCGGTGCTTACCCTTGGCGGGCATGGCGAATTCCTCTCCGGCGCCTACGAGGTGAGCTGTCGGGTGCGGACTGGAGATGCCCGGGCGCACCGAGGTGCGCCTTAACCCCAAGCCTGTTCCGGAAGACCGGTCCAGGCAGTCGTACCTGTGGGTCCCCCGCTCCTGCCGTTCACGGGTGAGTTGTGCGGATTCCGGGCGGCGGCAGGATTGGGCGTCCGTCCGGATTGGTGGCGAACGTAAGCGAGGAAGACGCAAAGGGACAAGTAAGGGGTTCCAGGACGATTGCATTCCTCTTGATCCGCTGTGAATTTCCCGGTCACCCTCCGTGCATCAGCACCGCTTCCCGGAAGGTGAATCCCCAGCAATTGAAGGCGCATTACGTGAACATGACGGGCGACACAGGGTCACCGGTATGACGCTCCTCACGTGCCGTTCGCACAGCTTCCCTTATTCCAGAGCGAGTTGGAATGAAGGCCACCCAAGCCACCAATTCGGACAGAAAGCTCAGATGCGACGCAGTCGGAGAACTGCCGCATCCAGATCGCCCCGCAATCCCACCCGTAGGCCGTGATGCTGCAATACGGCCCCTCTGAGAATTTCGCCCGTTTCGAGGCATTCATACGACGCCGTCGGGTCGAGGCCCCGCAGACGCAGCGTCGGGACGGGTTCGCCGTAGTGCTGCGCCTGGAGCCAGGCGAGGACGACGGTCTCGTCCCCGAGGACGTACTGCACGGCGCTCAGTCCGCCCCGTGGAGCCCGCAGCCGGTACTGGTCGCCGCGCTGCACGAGGGGCCGGATGCCCTTGTAGAGCTCCACCCACTCTCGGGCCTCGGCGAGCTCCTCCTCGGTCCACCGGGTGAGGTCGCCGCCGACACCGAGCACACCGGCCATGGCGCTGACGAAGCGGAAGCGCAGCGAGCTGACCCGGCCGTTGAGCATGGCGTTCGGGCTGTCGGTGACCCAGGCGGCCATCGCGCGCGCGGGGTGGAGCTGGCTGAAGCCGTGCTGGATCGCGAGCCGGTCGAGGGGGTCGGTGTTGTCGGAGGTCCACACCTGGTCCGTGCGGCTCATCACACCGAGGTCGATCCGGCCGCCGCCGCCCGAGCAGGACTCGAAGGCGACGCCGGGGTGCGCGGCCCGCAGCCGGTCCAACAGGGCGTAGAAGGCGTGCACATGGTCGACCCAGAGCCGCTGCGGGTAGGACTCGCCGGGCCAGCCCGCGTCCGTGAAGCAGCGGTTGAAGTCCCACTTCACATAGTCGATCGGGGCGCTGGACAGCAGGGCGTCGAGTTGTCCCCAGAGGTACTCCTGGACGTCCTCGCGCGCGAGGTTCAGCACCAGCTGATTGCGTAGTTCCGTCCGCTTTCGTCCCGGCTGGAACTGTGCCCAGTCCGGGTGCGCCCGGTACAGGTCGCTGTCGGGGTTGACCATCTCGGGCTCGACCCAGATGCCGAACTGCATCCCGAGGGCGTGGACGGAGTCGGCGAGGGGCCTCAGGCCGCCCGGGAAACGGTCGCGGTTGACCGTCCAGTCGCCGAGTCCGGCGCGGTCGCTGGTGCGGGCGCCGAACCAGCCGTCGTCGACCACGAACAGCTCGACGCCGATGGCCGCGGCCCGCCGCGCGAGGGCTTCCTGCTGTTCCTCGGAGATGTCGAACTCGGTGGCCTCCCAGGAGTTGAACAGCACCGGCCGGTCCTGCTCGGCGTCCGGGATGACGTGGGCCCGCTGGTAGGCGTGCCACGCGCGACTGGCGCCGCCGAAGCCGCCCTCGCTCCACAGGCCGGCGAATACGGGCGTGGCGAACGACTCGCCCGCCGTCAGCCGCAGCAGCCCCGAGTCGTCGTGTCCGGCACCGCCGGTGATCTGCACGCGCGCGTCGGGGAGCTGGGCCACCGCGATCCGCCAGGAGCCGGACCAGCCGAGGGCGCAGCCGTAGACCTCGCCGCGCTCCTCGGTGGCGTCGGAGTCGAGGGCGACCCAGGGCAGGTGCTGGTGGCCGGTGTGGCCGCGGCGGCTGCCGATGACCTTCTCACCGTAGGTGAGGGGGGAGCGTACGAGCCGGGACTCGGCGGCCCAGCGGCCGTGCAGCTGGGAGAGCCGCCAGTCCTCGCGGTCGGGCAGGGTCCAGGTGGCGGAGTCCGCGCGGAGCAGCTCCAGGGCGTCCGGCCCCTGGTTCTCCAGGGTCGTCCAGCGCTCCACCACGTCGCCGCGCATCCGGTAGTGCAGCGTGACGACGAGCCCGCCGTCGCGGAACCGCAGCCGCAGCTCATCGGCGTCGGCGTCGGTCTCGTACGTCTCGAAGCTCCACTCGGTGCCGCGGCGTTCGTCGGTGCGCACCGACAGCGCGGGCCGGACGAAGCGGGGGCCGCCCTCGACCGGGTACTCCTCGCGCCCGTCGAGCGGGGACTCGAAGGGCCAGTAGTCGGGCAGCGGACGGACCGCGAGGGCCTCGGCGTCGGCCAGCGTGATCGCCGGCCCCCAGTGCAGATGCAGCAGCTCGTCGGCCTCGGTGAGGTGGACGGCGTAGCTGCTGGCGGGCCCGGTCAGGAGCCAGGTGCGGCCGTTGGGGGCGATCTCCAGCATGGAACCTCACAGATGCGAACAGGGTCGAACAGTGGTACTCAAGTACCAACATCATCAAGGCCCGGGGGCCCTGGATGCAACGCCTGTGGACAACTCATTGCCCCAGGAACCCATGTCGTATCGTCGAAGCGTGCCCGTCGGCGAGCCGCGGCGACGGGGCCGACTGCGAGGAGCCCCCGTGACGCAGCAGATCCCGTCGACCGAGCCCGAGCTGACCGGAGTCCGCAACTTCCGTGACGTGGGCGGCCTGCCGACCGAGGACGGCCGACGGGTGCGGTTCGGGGTGCTGTTCCGCAGCGGCCATCTGGCGCACGCGACCGACGAGGACGCGGCGTTCCTGGACTCCCTGGGGCTGCACACGATCTTCGACTTCCGCAACGCGTCGGACCAGAAGCTGGAGGGCCCGGACGTCGAGCTGGCGGGGGTGCGCAATGTCAACCTGCCGCTGAGCGATCCGGCCGACGGCTCGGAGTTCTGGAAGATGGTCCGGGACGGCGAGATCGAGCAGCTGCGCGAGATCCTCGGCGACAACAAGGCGGCGAACCGGATGATCGCCTCGTACCGGAAGATCGTGAAGGAGCGCACCGCCGAGCACGCCCGCGTGCTCCACTCCCTCGCCGAGGACAGTGTGCCCGCGCTGATGCACTGCGCGGCGGGCAAGGACCGCGCGGGCCTGTCGATAGCGGTGACGCTGCTGGCGCTGGGCGTGGAGCGGGAGGCGATCGTCGCCGACTACCTGGAGTCGAACGCCAAGCACCGTCGCTACAAGGTGCACCGCAGCAGCAGCTCGGCCGCCGCCTACTCCCCCGAGGTCATGGAGCTGCTCGCGCCGCTCTTCGACGCGCGCGCCGAGTATCTGGAGGCCGCCTTCGAGACCATCGAGGAGACCTGGGGCAGCGTCGACGCCTATCTGGAGCAGGGCCTCGGCCTCACCCCGGAGATCCGCGAGCGGCTGCGCGAGCGCCTCCTCGACTGACCCTTCACTGCCCGGCGCCCACCTCGAAGAGCAGGTAGACGAAGGCCGCGAACACGTGCCCGACGGCGATGTAGATGATCAGCCGTACCCACAGGGCTCGCGGGAACTTCTCCTCCATGTCGGTCATGGCGTCTCTCCAGGGGTGGGGCCCAGGCACAGGGTGGCCGTGGGGCTCTGCAACAGGGTGTGGACGAACAGCAGCTCGGTCCCGTCGGGGTCCTGGGCCGCGATGCGGTGCGGGGTGAGCGAGTCGAAGTGCGCGCTGTCGCCGGGGCCGAGGTGGTGCGTCGTGTCCCCGAGGCGGAGCCGGAGCCGGCCGCGCAGCACGTACAGCCACTCCTCGCCGGGATGCACGCGCACGATGTCGCCCTGTGAGCCGTACGGCACCTGCACGCGCAGTGCCTGCATGCCGCGTCCGGCGGCACCGGCCTGCCAGTAGGTCCAGCCGCCCGCGGCGGTCGGTTCCATGTCGGCGGCGCGCACCACGGCGTCCCGCTCGGCGACCGTCTCACCGAGCAGCTCGGAGACCGTCGTACCGTAGATACGGGCGAGCGCGAGCAGCATCGGCAGCGAGGGCTGGCGCTGCCCGGTCTCCAGCCGGGAGAGGTGGGCGGGCGACAGCCCGGCGGCCCGGGCCGCGGCCTCCAGGGTGAGGGAGGCACGGCGCCGCAGCGCACGGAGCTGCGGCGCGACGACGGGCAGGACGTCGGCCGGCTCTGGTTCCGGAGAGCTCATGCTCTCCATTCAGCCGGACGCTTGCCTCCTGGGCAAGTTTCTTGCCTCAGAGGCAAACCGCTCCGGCTATCGGTTGGCCACCGCCTGCTTGACCAGCGTCTTGCCGAAGTCCCACATCAGCCCGCCCCCGCTGTGGGCGTCATCCATGATCTCGGTGAACGCCTCGACGAACCGGTCCACGTCCCGCTCCCCCACGGTCAGTGGCGGGATCAGCTTGATCACCTCCAGGTGGTCGCCGGAGACCTGCGTCAGAATCCGGTGCCGCTGGAGCAGCGGTACGACGACCATCTGGGCGAACAGGCCCTTGCGCGCGGCCTGGAGCATGGTCCACCGGCTGCGCAGCCCGAGCGACTTGGGCCGCCCGAACTCGATGCCCACCATGAGTCCCCGGCCGCGGACGTCGGCGAGCAGCTCGTACTTGTCGACGAGCGCGGCGAGCCGGGACCTGAGGAGGTCACCGGTCACCCGGGCGTTGGCGACGATCTGCTCGTTCTCCATCACGGACAGGACCGCCAGGCCCGCCGCCATGGCCTGCGCGTTGGACCCGAAGCTCGCCGAGTGGACCAGGACGCGGTCGATCGACGAGTAGACCTTCTTGAAGATCCAGTCCTTGCCGAGCGTGGCGCCCACGGGCACATAACCGCCGGAGAGCGCCTTCGCCACGCACACCAGGTCGGGCTCGACGCCGTCCTCGTGCTGGTAGGCGTAGAAGTCGCCGGTCCGTCCGAGGCCGGTCTGCACCTCGTCCGCGATCAGCAGCGCCTTGTGCCGGTGCAGCAGCTCCTGGGCGGCGCGCAGATAGCCGGGCGGGCTCTCGTGGACGCCCTTGCCCTGGATCGGCTCGACGATCAGGGCGGCGACGTCGCCCTTCTTCAACTCCCTGGCCAGGGCGTCGAGATCACCGAGGGGGACGGCCGTGTCGGGCAGCAGCGGGGCGAAGCCGTCGCGGAAGCCGTCCTCGCCGTTGACCGACAGGGAGCCCGTGGTGAGGCCGTGGAAGGCGTGCTCGCAGTACAGGACGCGGGGCTTGCCGGTGGCGCGGCGGGCGAACTTCAGCGCGGTCTCCACCGCCTCGGTGCCGCTGTTGCCGAAGAACACCCGGTCCAGATGCGGGCTGTACGTGAGCAGCTTCTCCGCCAGCAGCCCGGGCAGCGGCTGGCAGTCGAAGCGGGTGAGGTCGGCGAGCTGGGCGTCGAGGACGTCGTGCAGCGCCTTGCGGACGACGGGGTGGTGGCGGCCCAGGCCCATCACCCCGAACCCGGCGAGCATGTCCAGGTAGTCGTTGCCGTCCGCGTCCCAGAAGTGGGCGCCCTCGGCCCGCTCGTAGACCTTGTCGAAGCCGATGGTGTGCAGCATGCGCGGGAGCTGGTGGTTCAGGTACTTGGTGTGCAGCTCGTAGCGCTCGGCTCCGCGCTCGGCGAGGAGTCTGCCGAGGTCGAACTCGGTGGTCATTCGGGTTTCTCCTTGAGTGAGCCGTCGGGCTGCTCCATGTCGGCCAAAGCGCCCTCGGCCTCCTTGACGGTGAGGCTCGCGCTGATCCCTCCGGCGATCTCGACCGGGGTGAGCCCGATGTCGGCGAGCACCTCGCCCCGCTTGGCGTGCGCGAGGAACTGCTCCGGAATCCCGAACCGCCTTACCGGTACGTCGACTTCGGCGTCCCCGAGGGCGAGCGCGACCGCGGCACCCACCCCGCCCGCCCGGCTGTTGTCCTCGACCACCGCGACCAGCCGGTGCTCGGCGGCGAGGACGGGCAGCGCGGGGTCGACGGGCTTGACCCAACGGGGGTCCACGACCGTGCAGTTGATGCCCCGCGCCGCCAGCAGCTCGGCCGCCTGGAGACACACGGGTGCCATGACGCCGACCGCGACGAGCAGCACCTCGGGCGTCCCGGCGCCGCGGTGCAGGACGTCCATGCCGCCGACGTGGTCGACGGCCTCGATCGACGGCCCGACGGCCTCCTTCGGGAAGCGCACCAGCGTCGGCGCGTCGTCCACCGCGACGGCCTCCCTGAGCTGCGCCCGCAGCTGGTCGGCGTCCCGTGGCGCGGCGATCCGCAGTCCCGGCACGACCTGGAGGATCGACATGTCCCACATGCCGTTGTGGGAGGCGCCGTCGACACCCGTGACGCCGGCCCGGTCGAGCACGAAGGTCACCCCGCAGCGATGCAGGGCGACGTCCATCAGCAACTGGTCGAAGGCACGGTTCAGGAAGGTCGCGTACACGGCGACGACGGGATGCAGTCCGCCGGTCGCGAGCCCGGCCGCCGAGACGGCCGCGTGCTGCTCGGCGATGCCGACGTCCCACACCCGGTCCGGGAAGCGTTCGGCGAACTTGCCGAGCCCCACCGGGTGCAGCATGGCCGCCGTGATCGCCACGACGTCCTCCCGTTCCCCCCCGATCCTGGCGATCTCGTCGCCGAACACCGAGGTCCAGGAAGGCCCGTTGGAGGGTGCGAGGGGCTCGCAGGTGAGCGGGTCCATCACCCCGACGGTGTGGAAGTGGTCCTCCTCGTGGGCGAGGGCGGGTTCGTAGCCGCGCCCCTTCTCCGTGAGGCAGTGGATGAGCACCGGCCCGTGGAAGCGCTTCGCCCGCCGCAGCGCCGACTCGACGGCCCCGATGTCGTGTCCGTCGATCGGGCCGACGTACTTCAGGCCCAGGTCCTCGAAGAGCCCCTGCGGCGCGAAGGCGTCCTTGAAGCCCTTCTTCGCGCCGTGGAGCGCCTCGTAGACGGTGGTGCCGATGACGGGGGTGCGCTGGAGGACGTTCTTCCCCCAGGCCAGCACCCGTTCGTAGCTGTCGGTCGTGCGCAGGGTGGCCAGGTGGTTGGCGAGGCCGCCGATGGTCGGCGCGTAGGACCGCTCGTTGTCGTTGACGACGATGATCAGCGGCCGGTCCTTGGCGGCCGCGATGTTGTTCAGCGCCTCCCAGGCCATACCGCCGGTGAGCGCGCCGTCGCCGATGACCGCGACGACGTGTCCCTTCTCGCCCTGCACCTGGCGGGCCTTGGCGAGTCCGTCGGCCCAGCCGAGCGCGGTGGAGGCGTGGCTGTTCTCGACGATGTCGTGCTCGGACTCCTCACGCGAGGGGTAGCCGGACAGACCGCCCTTGCCGCGCAGCTTGGAGAAGTCCTGACGCCCTGTCAGGATCTTGTGCACATAGCTCTGATGGCCGGTGTCCCACACGATGCGGTCGACCGGCGACTCGAAGACCCGGTGGAGCGCGATGGAGAGTTCCACCACCCCCAGGTTGGGCCCGAGGTGTCCACCGGTCCTGGCGACCGAGTGCACCAGGAACTCTCTGATCTCTTCGGACAGTTCACCGAGTTCCGCCTCGGACAGCGCCTTAAGGTCGCGTGGTCCCCGGATGTTCTCCAGAATCGTCACGCTCGGGCCCCCTTCGGTCCGTGCTGTTCAACTCACGGTGACGGCCGGCTCCCCCGACGCGACGCCGTCCTGCTCCATCTGTTCGGCGATCTTCATCGCCTCCTCGATGAGGGTCTCCACGATCTTCGACTCGGGGACGGTCTTGATGACCTCGCCCTTCACGAAGATCTGCCCCTTGCCGTTGCCGGAGGCGACCCCGAGGTCGGCCTCCCGCGCCTCGCCGGGACCGTTGACCACACAACCCATCACGGCTACCCGCAGGGGCACTTCCATGCCCTCCAGGCCCGCCGTGACCTCGTCGGCCAGCTTGTAGACGTCGACCTGGGCGCGCCCGCAGGACGGGCACGACACGATCTCCAGTCGGCGTTGCCGCAGCCCCAGGGACTCCAGGATCTGGATGCCGACCTTGACCTCCTCGGCGGGCGGCGCGGACAGCGACACCCGGATGGTGTCGCCGATCCCCCTGCTGAGCAGCGCCCCGAAGGCGACCGCCGACTTGATCGTCCCCTGGAAGGCGGGACCGGCCTCGGTGACGCCCAGGTGCAGCGGGTAGTCGCACTGCTCGGCGAGCAGTTGGTACGCCGCCACCATCACCACGGGGTCGTTGTGCTTCACGGAGATCTTGATGTCCCGGAACCCGTGCTCCTCGAAGAGCGACGCCTCCCACAGCGCCGACTCCACGAGCGCCTCCGGCGTCGCCCTGCCGTGCTTCTCCAGCAACCGCCGGTCCAGCGAACCGGCGTTGACCCCGATCCGGATCGGCGTGCCGTGATCGCGGGCGGCCCGCGCGATCTCCTTGACCTGGTCGTCGAACTTCTTGATGTTGCCGGGATTGACGCGTACGGCCGCGCAGCCGGCCTCGATCGCCGCGAACACGTACTTGGGCTGGAAGTGGATGTCGGCGATCACCGGGATCTGCGACTTGCGGGCGATGGTGGCCAGCGCGTCCGCGTCGTCCTGCGTGGGGCAGGCGACGCGGACGATCTGGCAGCCGGACGCGGTGAGTTCGGCGATCTGCTGGAGCGTGGCGCCGATGTCGGACGTACGGGTCGTCGTCATCGACTGCACCGACACCGGGGCCCCGCCCCCGACCGCCACCGGCCCGACCTGGATCCGCCGCGACTGGCGCCGCTCGGCGATCGGCCGGACCGGCATCTCGGGGACGCCCAGGGAGACGGCGGTCATGACCTCACTCCCGGTTTCCGGAGACCGTCTCGCGCATCGCGCGCAGGGACTCCTTGAGCGAGCCCATGGTGGCGAGGACGGCGGTGGGCTCGTAGCCGCAGTGCGCCATGCAGTTGGCGCAGCGCGGGTCCTTGCCGCGGCCGTACTTG
>JABFXD010000274.1 GCA_013361925.1 Streptomyces sp.
CCCATGAGCGCTGCAACCCCTCCCACCGAGCGCCGGGTCTCCGCCCGAGTCGGCGCGATCTCCGAGTCCGCCACCCTCGCCGTGGATGCCAAGGCCAAGGCCCTGAAGGCCGCCGGGCGCCCGGTGATCGGCTTCGGCGCCGGTGAGCCCGACTTCCCGACCCCGGACTACATCGTCGAGGCCGCCATCGAGGCGTGCAAGAACCCGAAGTACCACCGCTACACGCCGGCCGGTGGTCTGCCCGAGCTGAAGGCCGCGATCGCCGCGAAGACGCTGCGCGACTCCGGCTACGAGGTCGAGGCGAGCCAGGTCCTCGTCACCAACGGCGGCAAGCAGGCCATCTACGAGGCCTTCGCCGCGATCCTCGACCCGGGCGACGAGGTCATCGTCCCGGCCCCGTACTGGACGACGTACCCGGAGTCGATCCGCCTCGCCGGCGGTGTCCCGGTCGACGTCGTCGCGGACGAGACGACCGGCTACCGCGTCTCCGTGGAGCAGCTGGAGGCGGCGCGCACGGAGAACACGAAGGTCCTCCTCTTCGTCTCCCCGTCCAACCCGACCGGCGCCGTCTACACCCGCGCGCAGATCGAGGAGATCGGCCGCTGGGCCGCCGAGAAGGGCCTGTGGGTCCTGACCGACGAGATCTACGAGCACCTGGTCTACGGCGACGCCGAGTTCCACTCCCTCCCGGTGGTCGTGCCCGAGCTGGCCGACAAGACCATCGTGGTCAACGGTGTGGCGAAGACGTACGCCATGACGGGCTGGCGCGTGGGCTGGGTCATCGGCCCGAAGGACGTGGTCAAGGCCGCGACGAACCTCCAGTCGCACGCCACGTCCAACGTCTCCAACGTGGCCCAGGTGGCCGCCCTCGCCGCCGTCTCCGGCGACCTGTCGGCCGTCGACGAGATGAAGGAGGCGTTCGACCGTCGCCGCAAGACGATCGTGCGCATGCTCAACGAGATCGACGGTGTGCTCTGCCCCGAGCCCGAGGGCGCCTTCTACGCCTACCCGTCGGTGAAGGCCCTGATCGGCAAGGAGATCCGCGGCAAGCGCCCGCAGAACTCGGTCGAGCTGGCCGCGCTGATCCTGGAGGAGGCCGAGGTCGCGGTCGTCCCGGGTGAGGCCTTCGGTACGCCGGGCTATCTGCGTCTGTCGTACGCGCTGGGCGACGAGGACCTCGTCGAGGGTGTCTCGCGGATCCAGAAGCTGCTGGCGGAGGCCAGGGACTGACGTTTCCGGTCCGCGCAGAGGGGCTCGCCTTTCCCGAGGCGGGCCCCTTCCTTTGTGCGAGCAAGACCACGTTCGGGGAAAGCGCTACCGGGACGGCGGGGGCGTACGGCAGGATCAGCGAATGGAGCGTGTACGTGATGTCTCTGAGCTGCCGAAAGCCCATCTGCACCTGCACTTCACCGGGTCCATGCGGCCCGGGACGGTTCTGGAACTGGCCGACAAGTACGGCGTACGGCTGCCCGACGCGCTGACGGAGGCGCTGACCAGCGGGGAGCCGCCACGGCTGCGGGCCACGGACGAGCGGGGCTGGTTCCGGTTCCAGCGGCTCTACGACGCGGCGCGTTCGTGCCTGAGGCGGCCCGAGGACATCCAGCGGCTGGTGCGGGAGGCGGCGGAGGAGGACGTCCGGGACGGCTCGGGGTGGCTGGAGATCCAGGTCGACCCGACGTCGTACGCCCCACGCCTGGGCGGGCTGATCCCGGCGCTGGAGGTCATCCTCGACGCGGTGGAGACCACCTCTCGGGAGACCGGGCTCGGGATGCGGGTGCTGGTGGCCGCGAACCGGATGAAGCACCCGCTGGACGCGCGGACGCTGGCCCGCCTCGCGGTGCGGTACGCGGACCGGGGTGTCGTCGGCTTCGGGCTCTCCAACGACGAACGGCGGGGCATGGCGCGGGACTTCGACCGGGCCTTCGCCATCGCCCGCGACGGCGGGCTGCTGTCGGCGCCGCACGGCGGGGAGCTGACCGGGCCGTCGTCGGTGCGGGACTGTCTGGACGACCTGGACGCGCACCGGATCGGGCACGGGGTACGGGCCGCGGAGGACCCCCGGCTGCTGAAGCGGCTGGCCGACCGGGGCGTGACCTGCGAGGTCTGTCCGGCCTCGAACGTGGCGCTCGGGGTGTACGAGAAGCCGGAGGACGTGCCGCTGCGGACG
>JABFXD010000101.1 GCA_013361925.1 Streptomyces sp.
CATGTCCCCAGCGTGGCCCCTGCGGGCCGGGCGGTGACAGGCCGGATCGGGTCCGGGGGCGGACCGATCCGGTCAGGCACACGGGATGCCGTGGTCGTCAGCGCACCCGGTCGTAGATCAGTGCCATCTCGCCCGACTCGCCGATGTCCCGGTGGGTGAGCGTCCACTTCGAGGCGGGCAGGCCGTCGTCGAACAACCGCTCCCCGCCCCCGGCGATCTCGGGGCAGACGATGAGGTAGAGGCGGTCCAGCAGGTCGGCCGCGAGGGCGGCCTTGATGACGCTCGCGCTGCTGTTGATGAGGATGTCCCCCTCGCCGTCGGCCTTGAGGTCGGCGAGGACGTCCGCGGCGGGGGCGTTCACCACGCGGGCGCGGCTCCACGGTGCTTCGGTCAGCGTGGTCGACAGGACCACCTTCTCGGTGTCGACCAGCCACTTCGCGTATCCGCGGTCGCGCGGGTCGGCGTGGTCGTCCTCGGCGACCGAAGGCCAGAAGCCGAGGAAGCCCTCGGCGTTGCGGCGGCCGAGCAGCACCGTCGTCGCGTTCTCGTGGATACGGGTGAGGTGGTTCCGCGCGACCTCGGTGATCGCGTACGGGACGATCGCGCCGAGGTCGCCGGGCCCGCCGGGGCCGTTGAACCGTCCGTCGAGGGTGAGGCTGATGTTCGCGGTGACCTTGCGGCCGGTCGAGTCGCTCATGGCTGCGCTTCCTTATCCGTTGGTCCGTGCGTCGGTCGTGCTCTTGGTGGTGTGCGCCGCGCCGAGGGTGTCGGCGAGGTTGTCGAGCACCCGCTCCCAGCCGGTTCCGATCCCGGCGATGTAGGGGGCTGATTCGACGGTCGTGTCGGTGATGCGGAGGTCGAGCCGGAGCCGTGTCCCGTCGGGGACGTCGGCGAGGCTCAGGGCGTAGTGGCCGGTGAACGAGACCGCGCCCGCGGCGTCCAGCACCGAGAGGTCGAACACGAGGTGCTCGTGGTCCGCCGCGGTGTGGACCCGGCCCTCGGAGCGGTAGCGCCCTTCGGCGTCCCGGTACTCGAGCACGGCCGTCCCGCCGGGCCGCGCCTCCAGGACGCACTCGGTGATCGTCATCGATGGCGGGGCCCACCAGGATCCGAGCAGGTCCGCGTCGGTCCAGTGCCGCCACACGAGGTCCCGGGGCGTGGGGAGTACGCGCTCGAACGAGAACGTACGTCCGTCCGCCCACCGCTCCCGGTCCGCCGCCGCGGTCTCCGCCTCGATGGCGGCGCGGTAGCGCGCGATGACATCCCGCTCGCCCGCGTGTGCTCCGGCGGTCTCGACCAGGGCCCGCAGCCGTTGCTCCAGAGCCGCCAGGGGTGCGGTCTCGATCGCGTAGACCCGGCGTTGCCCCAGCGGGAAGACCGTCACGAGGCCGGCCCGGGCGAGGGTCTGCAGATGCTTGGTGGTCTGCGGCTGGCGCAACCCGGTCAGCTCCGCCAGTTCACCGACGGACCGGGGGCGCTCGACGAGGAGTTCGACGATGCGCCACCGCGCTCCGTCTCCCAGTGCTGCTGCGATCCGTTCCATGCCCTGAAGTATTCACCACAACGAATATTCTCGTCAAGGAATTCAACGAGGGCGATTCGTGTACGCCGCGAGCGCCATCACCACGAAGGAGACAGCGACGATGCCGGCGCCGACGAAGAGCGGTGCCCGGTACCCCAGGCCCGCCGAGAGGGCCACTCCGCCGAGCCAGGCGCCGAGGGCGTTGCCGACGTTGGACGCGGACACGTTGGCGCCGGCCGCGAGGGCCGCGCCGTGGGCATGGTCGGTGACCCGGGTGATCATGCCGGGGACGGCGGCGAACCCGGTCAGCCCCAGCAGGAAGACCAGGACGACGGAGGCGGGGGCGTTGGCGGCCAGCAGGCCGAACGCGGCCAGGGTGACGGTCAGTCCGAGGAGGGCGAGCAGCAGGGCGCGGTCGCGATCACGGTCGGCCGCTCGCCCGCCGATCACATTGCCGACGACGAGGCCGACGCCGTACACCATCAGCAGCCAGGCGACGTCCGCCGCCGAGAAGCCGCCGACCTCGGTGAACGTGTAGGCGAGATAGCTGAACGCGCCGAACATCCCGCCGTAGCCGAGCGCGGTCGCCGTCAGGGTCAGCCAGACCTGCCGGGAGCGGAAGGCACGGAGCTGGGTGCGCAGGGCGGTGGGCGGGACCTGCCCCGCCCACGCGGGCACCAGGGCGACGATCCCCGCCAGTGCCAGCACGCCGATCGCCGTCACCGCCCAGAACGCCGACCGCCAGCCCCAGCGTTCGCCGACCAGCGCGCCGAACGGCACGCCCAGCACGTTCGCCAGGGTCAGTCCGGCGAACATGACCGCCACCGCGCGGGACTTGCGCTCCGGCGCGACGAGGCTACGGGCGACCAGGGAGCCGATGCCGAAGAACGAGCCGTGGCACAGGGCCGCGACGATCCGCCCGAGCATCATCACCCGGTAGTCCGGCGCGACGGCGGACAGCAGGTTGCCGACGACGAACAGCGTCACCAGACCGACCAGGACCCGCTTGCGGGACAGGCGTGCCGTCGCCGCCGTGAGGACGATCGCGCCGACCGCGACACTCAGCGCGTACCCGGAGATCAGCCGCCCTGCCACCGCCTCGGACACGGCGAGGTCCGAGGCCACCTGCGGCAGCAGTCCGGCGATCAGGAACTCGGTCAGGCCGATGCCGAAGCCGCCCAGCGCCAGCGCGACGAGGCCGGGCGGCAGCCGTCCGGCGGGCTTGCGGTGGAACGTCCGTACCTCGACCCCGAATCGGCTCATGATCCACCCTCGCCCGGGGTGGCGGGCCCGTCCATGGACAAAGCCCGTCACCCCTTGGACGAACGAACCCGCTCACGCCTGGGCGTGGATGACCGTCTCGGAGGGTTCGGCGGCGACGATGAGGACCCCCCGTTCCTCGCCCGAGGGCAGGGAGGCACGCCGGATCAGGTCCTCCCACTCCCTGGGCCATTGCGTGCTGTCGTCCCACAGGATGCCTTCGAGGCGTACACCGTCCAGCTTGGCGGTGCTGAGATCCGCGCCGACGAAGTCGCTGCTGGCCCGCTCGACTTCGGCGACCGCCTTGGCGAGGGCGTCGGCCTGGTCGCACCCCTGGGTCAGGTCGTCGATCAGGTCCTGCGCGATGGCGTCGACGCCGAACTGGTAGGCGGGCGTGGCCGGTTCGAGGGTGGCGATGGCCGGCGCCAGCTCCTCGTCGAGCAGTTGGCGAATCCGGTGCAGGTCGTGCAGCAGCCGTTCGGCGGGCTCGGCGAGGGCCGACTCGACGGCCACCAGATAGTCCAGTCCGGTGAGCGTGACCGGGGAACGCTGCGGCTTCGGCATCCGGGACAACTCCCGCAGATGCTCCCGGAGTTGCTCCACCACCGACGCCGCGTCGACGACGGTTCGCGCGGTGTCCTCCAGGAGATCGCTCAGGTTCTGCACGAGGCGTACGGCGACCCGCATGCCCTCGGCCAGATCGGCGGGCCAGTAGCGGTGCGCGAGGCGGAGGGCCTGCTGACGGTATTTCACCCGCACCGGCGAGGGGCGGTTGGAAAGCGGACCGCGTTCGGCGAGGCGAGCCTCGTGCGCCAGGTCGCGCCGGGCGAGGGCGGCACGGGCCTCGCGGGAGCGGCGCCGGCTGACGGCGGTACCGACGGCGCGGTGGGTGGCGGCCAGCAGCCGGTCCAACGCCAGTTCCGGGGTGCGCAGTTCAGGCGGGCCGCCCTGTGCGGCGAGGCGGTCCGTGACTGCGGTGCCGAGCCGCCGGTGGGCCCTCATGAGCAGCGCGTCGAGCGGGTCGGGACCGTCGAGGTCGGATGTGCGCGGGTCGCGGTCCATCACGTCGCCCTCCTCTCGTCGCCGAAGCGGCCTTCCAGGCGCAGCCCTTCCCTGAGAGCCGCCCTGGCCCGGGCCAGGTTCTGGCGTACGGCCGCCTGTGTCGTACCCATCGCGCGGGCGCTCTCCTCGGTGGTGAAGCCGTCCAAGTGCCAGGCCAGGGCAGCCCGTTGCTTGGCCGGCAGCAGGAGCAGCAGGGACATCACCCGGCGTTCCTCCTCTTCGAGCTCGGCGGCGTGCGCCGGGGTCTGCCAGCGCAGATGGGTCTCGGGCTCGGGCATCTCCGCGCAGGCGTCCTCGGGTTTGACCTGCTGGCTCACCCAGGACCGCCAGGCCACCCTGCGCAGCCAGGCGCGCGGGTGGGTGATCGACAGATCCGGCGCGCACATCTGGGTGAAGGCGTCCTGCGCGGCGTCCTGTGCCTCCACCCAGGAGGCGCCCTGGAACAGCAGGAAGCGGACCAGCGCCGGGTACTGCTCGTGGTGGAGCGCCTCGGCCAGTTCGATGCCGGGGAGCGGGACCGTACTGGTCTCGACGTGGTCGGCGCGATCGACGTCGGTGTCGATGTCAGTGCTGAGCGCGTCCTCCATGGCCGCTCCCCCCGTTCCGGCCGACACGGGCTGGGAGGGGGTGCTGCGCCGTCCATCCGGTGGCGCTGCGGATCCGGTCGGTCTGCCCGTCCTCGGCGATGCGCGCCCGCTCCACGCCGGCGCTCAGCCGCCGTTGCGCGACCTTCACTATGCCGTTGACGACGCTGACGGCCACGGTCACCACCGCACCGACGATCACAGGATCCATGCCGTACCTGCCCCTTCCGGAGGTATCGCCCAGGCACCACCCGGGCATCGAACGCACCACAACAGTGCTGATTTCTCCGGGAGTTGTGACATTCGGCTGGTCACAGGGGTGCGTACGGGGCAGGCTGTACCCATGATCGGGAGGGGGACGGACGGAATGTCACCGAGGGTTCTTCACGACCCGGCGTCCGGTGAGGTGGACCTCAGCGCCTCGGCCGCCGAGCTGCACCGGCTGGCGCGTGCCGTGGCCGAGGGCGAGGGCCTGCTGTGGACCACGGCCGGGCCGGACGGCGACGCCCTCGCGGGGGTCGAGATCAGCGACGCGCCGGGCCCCGGCGTCCGCATCGGCCTGGACCCCGCCCGGCGTGTCCTGCTCATCGGCGGCGACGGCGACGCCCGGGCCCTCCTCGCGGCCAACCTGCACGACATGGCCGACGCGGAGGACGGCGGTCACCTCCACGTCGACCACTTCCCCGACCACCCCTATCTGGCCGAGGGATCCCTGCCGCTGGTGGTCAACAGCCCGCACGGGGGCATGCCGAGGCACTGAGACACCGGTCAGCGGCAGGGATCATGCCGAGGTCCTTGCACACCGGTCAGCCGCAGGGGTCATGCCGAGGTCCTTGCACGCCGGTCAGCCGCAGGGGTCATGCCGAGGTCCTTGCACGCCGGTCAGCCGCAGGGCTCATGCCGAGGTCCTCGAACACCGGTCAGCGGCCGGCGGCCACCGCCTCCGCGCCCGCCTGCGCGAACTTCTCGTCCAGCGCGCCGGACGGGGCGCCCGCGACGCCGATTCCGGCGATCGGCGCGTTCTGGGCGGTGACGGGGACGCCGCCGGCCAGGAACAGGGTGCCGGGGATGTCCTTCAGGTTCGGGGCCTGCTTCAGGCGCTCGGCCAGCTCCGAGGTGGGGGCGTTCCAGGAGACCGCGGTGTAGGCCTTGCGCTCGGCGGACTCGTAGGACTGGGGGCCGGCGCCGTCGCCGCGCAGGGTGACGAGCGTGTTGCCGTTGCGGTCGACGACGGCGACCGTGACGCGCTGGTTCTCCTTCTCGGCGGCGTCCAGCGCGGCCTGCGCGGCGCGGGTGGCGGCGTCGATCGTCAGGTGGGTGGACGTGGTGGTCGCCTTGGCCGGGGCGGAGACCGCGGCGGCAGCGGCGGGCGCCGCAGCCGGTGCGGAGGCGTTGGCGGAGACCGCCCCGAAGCCCGCGAGGGCGACGGCGCCGAGCACGGCACCGCCGAGGGCGACACGGGCACGGCGGGAGACCTTCTTGTGCTGGGGCTGCACGGCGTTCATGGGTCGGTCGACTCCTTCGGTGGGCGGGCGGCCCGGTTGCCGTCCCGTTTCCTGCTCTCCACCCTCGGCCCGGAACCGGGCCCGGACGGTCGACGTTCCGGCTCGCTCGGGAGCGCGGACGGATGACAGGGGGGTCATCCGATCGGTTGACCTGCGCTGCCCGCGTCGCCGGTGACAATGGAGGTGTTTGCCCAGTTCAGCGCCCACAGTGAGGAAGGGAGGCGAGCCCCCTGAAGCCGGACCGCACGCCGGACCGCACGCCGGACCGCGCACCGGACCCCACGTCGGGCCACCCGGACGAACCGAGCGCCGTGGACACCCGGTGGCTCGGCCTCGTGCTGCACGCGGCGTTCTTCCTGCTGCTCGGCGGCGCGCTCGCCCGCTTCCTGCTGCGTCATCCCGGCGAGCCGCGCACCCCGTGGATCATCGCGCTGTGCGTCGTGCTCGTCGTCCTGCATCTGCTGGGGCCGAAGGCGGGCCGCCCGGGTCCGCGGCACTCGGCCTGGCTGGCGCTGGTCGTCGTGGTGTGGATGGTGCTGGTCGTGCTCGCGCCCAGCTTCGCCTGGTGCGCGGTGCCCCTCTTCTACACCGGACTGCGCACCCTGCCGCCCCGCGCGGCCCTCGTCCTCGTGGCGGTGCTGACGGTGTTCGTGGTGGCCGCCCAGGTGCAGCTCGGCGGGCGCTTCGACCCGAACCTGGTGCTCGCGCCGCCCGCGGTCGCCGCGCTCGCCACGGCCGTCTTCCTGCAGATGGAGCGGCAGACCGACCGTCAGCGCGCCCTCATCGACGACCTGCTCCGCACCCGCCGTGAACTCGCCGCGTCGGAACGCCGGGAGGGCACCCTCGCCGAGCGGGAGCGGCTCGCCATGGAGATCCACGACACGCTCGCCCAGGGCCTGTCCAGCCAGCGGATGCTGCTCCAGGCGGCGGACCGGGTGTGGGACGGCGAACCGGACAAGGCCCGCGCCCATGTACGCACCGCCGCCTCCGTCGCCGAGCACAACCTCGCCGAGGCGCGCCGTTTCGTCCACGACCTCGCCCCCGCCGACCTCGCCCGCGGCGGCGGCCTCGACGAGGCGCTGCGCGCGCTGGCCGGCCGGGAGTCCGGCGCGCAGTGGACCGTACGCGTCCAGGTGGACGCCGACGGCGAACGGCTCGCCAGGCTGCCCGGCCGCGTCCAGTCCGCCCTGCTGCGGATCGCCCAGGGCGCTCTCGCCAACGTCCGCGAGCACGCCGGGGCGAGCGGTGCCGCGCTCACCCTCACCCTCCTCGACGACGAGGTCGTCCTGGACGTCTCCGACGACGGCCACGGCTTCGACCCCGCCGCGCTCCCCGACTCCCCCGTCGAACGCGGACACGGACTGCCCGCGATGCGAGCCCGGCTGCGCGCTCTCGGCGGCACCCTGACCGTCGAGTCCCGCCCCGACGAGGGCACCGTCGTGTCCGCCGCCGTCCCATTGGGGGCACCCCGATGACCGCGCTGTCCGACCGGGGCGCCCCGAGGAGCGCCGCTGCCTCCTGGACGCCGACCCGATCACCCGCCGCCACTCCCCCGACGAGCATCGCCGCCACTGCCCCGAAGGCGACCGCGATGACCACCGCTGTCTCCCGGACGCCGACCCGATGACCGCAGCTGCCCCCAGGAAGGCGCCCCGATGACCCTCGACCCCGCGTCCGCGATGCCCCCGGGCCCCGCATCCGACCCCGTCCGCATCCTCGTCTGCGACGACCACGCCGTCGTACGGGCCGGGCTGCTCGCGCTGCTCGACAGTGCCCCGGACATCGAGGTCGTCGGGGAGGCCGGCACCGGTGAGGAGGCGCTCGCGCTGGCCGGGAAGCTCACGCCGGACGTCGTGCTGATGGACCTCCAGCTGGGCGAGGGCATCGACGGCGTCGAGACCACCCGCCGTCTCACCTCCGCACCCGGCGCCTCCCCGCACGTCCTGGTGCTGACGACGTACGACACCGACGCCGACATCACCCGCGCCATCGAGGCGGGCGCCACCGGCTACCTGCTCAAGGCCGAGCGCCCCGAAGAGCTGTTCGCGGCGATCCACGCCGCCGCCGAGGGCCGCACCACCCTGTCGGCGCCGGTCGCCGGCCGCGTGATGGCCAACCTGCGCAAGCCGCCGCCCACCCTCACCGACCGGGAACGCGACATCCTGGCCCAGCTGGCCCTGGGCATCGGCAACCGGGACATCGCCCGCGCCCTCTACATCAGCGAGGCCACGGTCAAGACCCATCTGCGCCGCGTCTACGACAAACTCGGCGTGGACACGCGCGCGGGAGCGGTGGCGGTCGCCAAGGAGCGCCGGCTGCTGCCGTGAGGGCCCGCGCCCATGACCTCGCTACTGCTCTACTCCTTGCGCCAGACCGTCGTGTCCACCTGGACGAAGCTCAACCCCGGCTTGTCCCACAGCGCGGTCGACTTCACCTGGATCACCATCAGCGCGATGTCACCGGAGGGGTGCTGGATGCAGAACTCGCTGCCCGCCGCCGACGCGGCCAGCGAGAAGTTGTGGAACTCCTTGCCCTTGGCGCCGCTGAGCATGAACTTGCAGTCTTCGTAGGTGTTGCCCGGATCACCGAACATCTGGACGATCGAGCTCTTGTCGCTCTCCAGCGCGCAGCCGATCTCCTTGCAGGTGAAGCGGATGTCGCCCTTGCGGTCGTCGCGGATCTCCGGCCGCTCGCCGCTGTGGAGGTACAGGGAGTTCTTCTCGTCCAGGTTCATGGGCGAGAACCCCGGGATCGGCTGCGGCTGCTGGTCCGCACTCGCCTCAGCGCCCGCCGCCTCCCCGGTTCCGTCACCAACCGCCGCGTCGGCCACGTCCGCCGAGCCGTCCGCCGCTGTCGACGACGACGCCGACGACCGTCGGGATCCTGTGGGTTCCGGTGTCGAGGACGTGCTCGTGCCCCCGTCGCGAGCCTCGTCCTCGCCGCTCTTGGCCCGCCACACCAGTCCCGTCACCAGCAGCGCCGACGCGGTCACGACGGCCGCCGCGATCAGTGCCGTACGCCTGCGCCGGACCCGCCCCTGGTCGGGCACCGTCGGCGCGGACGGCCGCACGGGGGCGAGCAGCGGCTGCTGCTGTGCGAGGGACCCGGCGGCAGGCGCCGAGCCGGGGACGGAGGCCGGCGCCGCACCTGCACGCGCATGTCCATCCGCAGCCTCGGCCGGCTCGGGCGCGGGCACCGGAGCCTGGACCACCGTCGCGTCGGCGACCGGTGCCTGTACCACCGTGGGGTCGGCGACCGGTGCCTGTACCGCCGTGGGGTCGGGGACCGGCGCCGGGGCCGGCACCTCCGGGCCCGTGATCTCCCGCCACACCGCCGGTCCGCCGCCC
>JABFXD010000210.1 GCA_013361925.1 Streptomyces sp.
ACGCAGAGGCTGACGAAGGTGCCGACCGCCGAGTTGGACCAGGCCGTGACCATGCCGCTGATGTCGCCGCCGGTCAGCTCCGACAGGTCGCTCGCGCCCATGGTGATCGCCACCACCGGGACCAGGATGATCACCGAGGAGATGGCGAGGGTGGCGAGGACCGTGCGGGCGACGTTGCGGCGCGGGTTCTCCAGCTCCTCGGAGAGATAGACGGCCGTGGAGAAGCCCTGGGTGACGAACAGGGCGATCGCCAGACCGGAGACGACCAGCATGGCGGTCACCGTGTCCGTGCCGCCGCCGGACCCCGCCACCTGCATCGACACCAGGCTGCCCGCGCCGCGCTCGGCGTGGGCGAAGCCCAGCACCGCGACGACCGCCGCCGCGATGACCTCCAGGACCAGGAAGACGCCGGTGATCCAGGCGTTGGCGCGCAGGTCGAGGAGGCCGGCGAGGGTGGCCAGGAGCATCACGCCGGCGCCCGCGAGGGACGGGTCCAGGTGGATCACGGGGGCCAGGTAGTCGGCCGTGCCCATCGCGATCACCGGCGGCACGATCATCACGACCAGGAGGGAGAGGACGAAGACCAGCCAGCCCGCGAGGCGGCCCGCCATCGTCGAGACCATCGCGTACTCGCCGCCCGCGCTCGGGATGAGGGTGCCGAGCTCGGAGTAGCAGAACGCCACGGCGATACAGAGCAGGGAGCCGATCGCGATCGTGAGGGCGGTCGCGGTGCCGAGGGAGCCGAAGAGGTCGGGGACGACCACGAAGAGGGTGGAGGCGGGGGTCACGCAGGAGAGCGTGAGGAGGGTGCCGCCGACGACCCCGATCGAACGCTTGAGCTTCCGCTGCCCGGCCTCCGGGGTGTCCGGGAGCGCGGTGGTGTCGACAGGGCGGAGCGTGTCGGTCATACGGCGGTTCCCATCGACGTCGGCGTGCAGTGGATTGCGCTGCATCGAACCCTGACGAAACCAGCACGTCAATAGGCGTTTGCCTACGGAATCCGTAGATCCAAGTCGCCCCAACTCGCCTTTACGTCAATTCGAGTCAAGCTATTCCGCTTTTTGCGGCTGTACGAGAATCGCAGCTCGGGCGTCAAAAAATCGTCAGTGCGTCCGGAATGCGAACAAGTCAGTGGCTCCCGCTAGCATCACCAGTCACAGTTGACGCACAGATTGCACAGCGTGGGGTGGGGACAGATGAAGGTGAAGCACACGGCTGCCTGGGTGGGGTTCACGGCGGCGGCACTCGTGGCCACGTCGGCCTGTGGCGCCGACTCCGTGAAGCAGGCGGCCGAGGCGGTCGACAAGACCGACGCGATCATGGCGGCGCTCTCCCGGGCGACGGACCGGACCGAGGAGCTGGGCTCGGCCGAGGTGAAGGTCTCCACCGACCTGGGCACCGGCACCCCGATCGCCATGGACGGCACGTACTCGTGGGGTGACGGCATGGCCTACGACGTCCACATGGACACCGCGGCGGCGCAGATGCAGGCCCTCCAGGACGACCCGAAGATCCACTGTCTGCTCGTCGGCGGGGCGTACTACTACGACGTCGACCCGCAGCCCTCGGGCCCGCTCGCGGGCAAGGAGTGGATGAAGGTCGACGCCTCCGCCGTGTTCGGCGAGAGCGGCGCCGGCGCGATGGACACGGGCGCCAACCCGACGGCCTCCCTGAAGGGCCTGAAGTACGCCAGCGACGTCGAGGACCTCGGCGCGCAGACCGTGAACGGGCAGAAGGCGACCCACTACCGGGCCGTCATCGACCAGCAGCACATGGGCCGCTTCAAGGAGGCCTACACCGGCGACGGCAGCCTGCTCAACGACATGACCGGTGGCGCGAACACCATCACCATGGACGTCTGGCTGGGCGAGAAGGACCTGCCCGTCCGGCTGGTGCAGGGGATGGGGAAGATGACGGTCACCATGGACTTCACCGAGTTCGGGGACACCGCCGTGATCAAGGCTCCCCCGGCCGCCGAGACCGCCGACATGACCGAGGCGCTCAAGGAAGCCCAGGGGCAGTAGGACATGACCGGGCCCGGGCCCCCGTGAAGGGTGCCCGGGCTCGGTGCTCGCTCGCTCAGTGGTTGCGCGGGAAGCCCAGGTCCACGCCCGCCGGGGCGTCGGCCGGGTCGGGCCAGCGGGTCGTGACGACCTTGCCGCGGG
>JABFXD010000183.1 GCA_013361925.1 Streptomyces sp.
CGTCCCCCGTATCTGATGTGATGCCCCCGTCGGGCAGGGAACCTCCTCACACGCGGGACGATCATGCGGGCTGAAGTGCAGCAAGTCGCCGACGGCACCTATCTGGTGCACGGCTCCAACACCAACTGGGTGATCCTCACCGACGGCGAGGGCGTCACCCTCGTCGACACCGGTTACCCCGGGGACCGCGAGCAGCTCCTCGACTCCCTCACCCAGGTGGCCGGTTCACCGGAGGCGGTGACGGCGGTACTGATCACCCACGCCCACAACGACCACCTGGGCTCCGCCGAGCATCTGCGCGCCGCGTACGGCACCCCGGTCCTGCTGCACGAGGCCGAAGTGCCGCACGCCCGGCGGGAGTTCCTGCACCAGGTCACCGTCGGCGACGTGCTGAGGAACGGCTGGCGGCCGGGCGTCGTACCGTGGGCGCTGCACGCGATCCGCTCCGGCGGCAAGCTGCACGTCCCGGTGACCGCGCCCGAGGCGTTCCCGAAGCCGGGCCCGCTCGACCTGCCCGGCCGCCCCGTCCCCGTGCACACGCCGGGCCACACGGACGGCCATGTCGCCTTCCACCTCCCGGAGGCCGGCGTGCTGATCTCCGGGGACGCCCTGGTGAGCGGCCACCCCACCTCGCGGATCGAGGGCCCGCAGCTACTGGCGGACATGTTCCACCACGAGCGCGCCCGTGCCGTGGCCTCCCTCGACGTCCTCGCCGACCTGGACGGCGACCTCATGCTCCCCGGCCACGGCCCGGCCCACCGCGGTCCACTCCGTGAAGCGGCACTTCAGGCCAAGGAGCGCGCGCTCTAAGGTGAGGTGACGATCACCCGCGAGACGAGGACGAACGGCCCATGGCACTGCAGATCAGCGCGACGAACCCGGAGCACCCCGCGCTCCTGCTGGAACTGCCGTGGGACGTCCCCCTGGAGGAGTGGCCGGAGGAGGTCCTGGTCCCGCTGCCGCGCGGCATATCCCGGCACGTCGTGCGCTACGCCCGGGCCGGCGACGAGGTGATCGCGGTCAAGGAGCTCGCCGAGCGGCCCGCCCTCAACGAGTACGACATGCTCCGCGACCTCGACCGCCTCGCCATCCCCTCCGTGGACCCCTTGGCCGTGGTCACCGGGCGTACCGACCAGGACGGCAACCCGCTGGAGTCCGTCCTGGTCACCCGGCACCTGGGCGGCTCGATGCCGTACCGGTCGATGTTCGAGACGACGATGCGGCCCGCGACCATGCACCGCCTCATGGACGCGCTCGCCGTGCTGCTGGTCCGGCTGCACCTGGCCGGGTTCGCGTGGGGCGACTGCTCCCTGTCCAACACCCTCTTCCGCCGCGACGCGGGCGCCTACGCCGCCTATCTCGTCGACGCCGAGACCGGCGAGCTCCAGCCCCGGCTGAGCGACGGCCAGCGCGAGTACGACCTCGACCTGGCCCGCGTCAACATCAGCGGCGAGCTCCTGGACCTGGAGGCCTCCGGGGCGCTGCACCCCTCCGTCGACCCGATCGAGTTCGGCATGGAGATCTGCAACCGCTACCGCAGCCTGTGGGAGGAGCTGACCCGCACCTCGGTCTACCCGGCGGGCAAGTACCACTACATCGAGCGCCGCATCCGCCGCCTCAACGACCTCGGCTTCGACGTGGCCGAGATGCAGATCGAGCACGCGAACAACGGCGACACGGTCACCTTCGTGCCCAAGGTCGTCGACGCCGGCCACCACCAGCGCCAGCTGCTGCGCCTGACGGGCCTGGACACCGAGGAGAACCAGGCCCGGCGGCTGCTGAACGACCTGGAGAGCTGGATGGCCACCCAGGACGACTACGCCCCGGGCGACCCCCTCGGCGCCCGCCCCGAGGTCCTCGCGCACCGCTGGGTGCGGGACGTGTTCCGGCCCACCGTGCGCGCCGTACCGCTGGACCTGCGCGGCTCGATGGACCCGGCCGAGATCTACCACGAGCTGCTGGAACACCGCTGGTACATGTCCGAGCGGGCCCAGCACGACATCGGCCTGGACACGGCGGTCACCGACTACATCGACAACATCCTCCCCAAGGCCCGCGAGACCCTTCAGCCCACCGAGCCGGTGCCGGAGGACTGACTCAGGCGGGCGGGACGACGGCCACCGGGCAGCCCGCGTGGTGCAGGACGCCGTGCGCCACGGATCCGATGCGGGCGCCCACCGCCGTACGACGGGCCCGGCGGCCGACGACCATCAGCTGGGCCCGGCCCGCCACCGACAGCAGCACCTGCCCGGCGCTGCCCATCTCGACGTGCTCGACGACGGGGACGTCCGGGAAGCGCTCCCGCCAGGGCTCCAGGGCCGTCTCCAGCGCCTGCTTCTCGCGCGGTTCGAGGCCGCCCGCCTCGTCGAGGAGCTTCAGCGAGCCGGGGCTGTAGGCGAACACCGGCGGCAGCGTCCAGGCCCGTACCGCCCGTACCGTCGCCCCGCGCGCGGCGGCCGTCTCGAACGCGAACCCGAGCGCGGCGGCGCTGTCCTCGGGGTCCTCGCCCTGCTGGCCGACGACGATCTCCCGCCCGGCGGCCTCGGCGGTGGGCTCGTCCCCGGCGCGGACCAGCACGACGGGCCGTACCGCCTCCGCGATCACCTGCTGGCCGACCGAGCCGAGCAGGAACCCGACGACCGGGCCGTGCCCGCGCGAGCCCAGCACCAGCACCTCGGCGGTCGCCGCGGCCTCCACCAGCGCCTCGACGGTGCCGCCCTCCAGGACGTCGGTGGTCACGGTGAGCCCCGGGTGCCGGGCGGTGACCGCACGGGCGGCCTCGGCCACCGCGTCCCGCACCCATCCGGCCTGGGTCTCGGGGTCGGTGAGCACGTCGAGCGCCATGTCCGCCTGGAACCGCCAGGCCTGCACCACCCGCAGGTCCAGCCCCCGCCGGACCGCCTCCCGCGCCGCCCAGTCCAGGGCGGCGAGGCTCTCCTCGGTTCCGTCGAAACCCACGGTGATCGGGCGCGTCATACGGCTGTCTCCCTCTCCAGGAAATGATCAGGCACCTCGGCACCAGTCTTCACTACGCTGCCGCCATGAGCCTCGAATGGGAGCAAGTGATCGTGGACTCGGCCGACCCCGCCGCACTGGGCCGCTGGTGGGCCGAGGCGCTGGGCTGGGTCGTGGTCGACGACGCGCCCGACGAGTACGAGATCCGCCCGGAGCAGGACCGCGTGCCCGGACTACTCTTCGTCCCGGTCCCCGAGCGCAAGACGGTCAAGAACCGCCTCCATCTCGACTTCCGCCCCACCGACCAGGCGGCGGAGGTCGCCCGCCTCCTCGCGCTCGGCGCCCGGCACGTCGACATCGGGCAGGGCGAGCAGTCCTGGGTGACGCTCCTCGATCCCGAGGGCAACGAGTTCTGTGTGCTCAGCGGTGGGACGCCGCATACCTGAGCGAAGCAGGACGTTCGAACATACGATGGGCGACAGCCACAGCCGACAACCCGGGGTGGGAAACGCATGACACAGGCCGCCGAAACAGCGCGGACCGTCATCCTGACCGTGGACGACGACCCGGGGGTCTCCCGTGCCGTCGCCCGTGACCTGCGGCGGCGCTACGGCGAGTCGTACCGGATCGTCCGCGCGGAGTCCGGCGAGTCCGCGCTGGAGGCGCTGCGTGAGCTGAAGCTGCGCGGTGATCTGGTGGCGGTGATCCTCGCCGACTACCGGATGCCGCAGATGAACGGCATCGAGTTCCTGGAGCAGGCCCTCGACGTGTACCCGGGCGCCCGGCGGGTGCTGCTGACGGCGTACGCGGACACGAGCGCGGCGATCGACGCGATCAACGTCGTCGATCTCGACCACTACCTGCTCAAGCCCTGGGACCCGCCGGAGGAGAAGCTCTACCCGGTCCTCGACGATCTGCTGGAGGCCTGGAAGTGCAGTGACTACCGGCCGGTGCCCAGCACCAAGGTGGTCGGGCACCGCTGGTCGGCGCGTTCCTCGGACGTGCGCGAGTTCCTGGCCCGCAACCAGGTGCCGTACCGCTGGTACTCCGCCGACGAGCCCGAGGGGCAGCGGCTGCTCGCGGCGGCCGGACAGGACGGGCAGCGGCTGCCGCTGGTGATCACGCCGGACGGGACCCCGCTGGTCGCCCCCGAGGCGCCGGAGCTGGCCGCGCGGGTGGGCCTGGCGACCACGCCCACGTCCGAGTTCTACGACCTGGTCGTCATCGGCGGCGGTCCGGCCGGGCTCGGCTCGGCCGTGTACGGGGCCTCGGAAGGGCTGCGGACCGTGCTCGTGGAGCGGTCGGCGACCGGCGGACAGGCCGGGCAGAGCTCCCGCATCGAGAACTACCTGGGCTTCCCCGACGGCGTGTCCGGGGCGCAGCTCACCGACCGGGCCCGGCGGCAGGCCGCGAAGTTCGGCGCCGAGATCCTCACCGCACGCGATGTGACGGCGCTGGAGATCAACGGCGCCGCCAAGGTCGTACGGTTCTCCGACGGCTCCGCGATCGCCGCGCACAGCGTGATCCTGGCGACCGGTGTGTCGTACCGGCAGTTGCAGGCGCCGGGCTGCACCGACCTCACCGGATGCGGGGTGTACTACGGCTCGGCGCTGACCGAGGCGGCCTCCTGCCAGGGCCAGGACATCTACATCGTCGGCGGCGCCAACTCGGCCGGACAGGCGGCGATGTACCTGTCCAAGGGCGCCAAGTCGGTGACCCTGCTGGTGCGTGGCCCCGACCTGGCCGCGTCGATGTCGCACTACCTGATCCAGCAGATCGGCGAGGCACCCAACATCTCGGTGCGTGCGCGGACGGTCGTCGAGGCGGCTCACGGCTCCGGCCATCTGGAGCAGCTCACGCTGCGCGATGTCGACACCGGGCAGACCGAACTCGTCGACGCGCAGTGGATGTTCGTGTTCATCGGCGCGGCCCCGCTCACCGACTGGCTGGACGGCACGGTGCTGCGGGACGACCACGGGTTCATCCTCGCCGGGCCCGACCTCACCGCCGACGGACGGCCGCCGGCGGGCTGGGAGCTGGACCGGCCGCCGTACCACCTGGAGACCAACATTCCCGGCGTGTTCGTGGCGGGCGACGCGCGCGCCGAGTCCGCCAAGCGGGTCGCGTCCGCCGTCGGAGAGGGAGCCATGGCCGTGATGCTCGTCCACCGTTATCTGGAGCAGTCATGAGCGGGCGGTTGATGCCGTGCAGCCCCGTGGAGATCGGGTCGCTGTTCCTGTTCGAGAAGCTGTCCCCCGAGCAGCTCGGGCAGTTGTGCAGCGCGGGCCGGGTGGAGAAGTTCGAACCCGGTCCCGTCTACACCGAGGGTGAGCCCGCCACCTGCTTCTACGTGATGATCGAGGGCACGGTCGTGCTGTCCCGCCGGGTCGCCGGCGACGACGTGGAAGTCACCCGTACCTCCCAGAGCGGGGTGTACGCGGGCTCCATGCAGGCGTATCTGGGCGACCGGGTGCCGCAGGTCTACAACAACTCCATGCGGGTCACCGAGCCCACCCGGTTCTTCGTGCTGCCGGGGGAGAAGTTCTCGGACTTCATGCAGGAGTGGTTCCCGATGGCGGTGCATCTGCTGGAGGGGCTGTTCTTCGGTTCGAAGAGCACCCAGCGGGCCATCGGCCAGCGCGAACGGCTGCTGGCGCTCGGCTCGTTGTCCGCGGGGCTCACCCATGAGCTCAACAACCCGGCGGCCGCCGCCGTACGGGCCACCGCGACCCTGCGCGAGCGCGTGGGCAAGATGCGCCACAAGCTCGCCGTCATCGCCCAGGGGAACTACGCCCCCGAGGTCATGGCGAACCTCATCGACATCCAGGACCGCACGGCCGAACGGGTCGCCAAGGCACCGACGTTGAGCCCGCTGGAGGCCTCGGACCGGGAGGACGCGGTCACCGACTGGCTGGACGACCACGACATCCAGAACGGCTGGCGGCTGGCCCCCACCTTCGTGCAGGCCGGGCTCGACGTGGACTGGCTGGACCAGGTCGCGGCGACCGTCGACGAGGAGCTCCTGCCGAACGCGATCGGCTGGCTCAACTACACCGTCGAGACCGAGCTGTTGATGGACGAGATCAACGACTCCACCAACCGCATCTCGCATCTCGTGGATGCCGCCAAGCAGTACTCGCAGCTCGACCGCGCGCCCTTCCAGAACGCCGACGTCCACGAACTCCTCGACAGCACCCTGCTGATGCTCTCCGGCAAGATCGGGCAGCAGATCAAGGTCGTCAAGGACTACGACCGCACGCTCCCGAAGATCCCCGCGTACCCGGCGGAGCTCAACCAGGTGTGGACGAACCTCATCGACAACGCGGTCGCGGCGATCAACGGGGCGGGCGGCGAAGGCACGTTGACCGTGCGGACCGCGCTGGAGCACGAGCGGCTGCTGGTGGAGTTCAGGGACACCGGCCCCGGGGTGCCGGCGGAGATCCGCGGCCGGATCTTCGACCCGTTCTTCACCACCAAGCCGGTCGGCGAGGGCACGGGCCTCGGCCTCGACATCTCGTGGCGGATCGTCGTGAACAAGCACCACGGGACGCTCCAGGTCGAGTCCGAGCCGGGCGACACCCGCTTCCAGGTGCTGCTGCCGCTCACCGCCGAGGAGAACGACACCATCGAGGAGTTGGCATGACCGACATCCAGGGCCTGGACCCCAGCGTGCCGCCGAGCGGGAGCGGGTGCGTGGACTGTGACGCCGTCGGCGGATGGTGGTTCCATCTGCGGCGGTGTGCGCAGTGCGGGCACGTGGGGTGCTGCGACTCCTCCCCCGCCAAGCACGCGACGGCCCATTTCCAGGAGACCGGGCATCCGTTGGTGCAGAGCTACGAGCCCGGCGAGGACTGGTACTGGAACTTCCGGACCAAGGAGATGTTCGAGTCGGGCCCGGCGCTGGCGGCGCCGGACAGTCATCCGGCGGACCAGCCGGCGCCGGGGCCCGAGGGACGGGTTCCCGCCGACTGGGCGAGGACGCTGCGCGGCTGAGCGCCGCAGGCTCCCCCCGCGCCCGAACGGGTCGGCACAGTGACAGGATGGATGCGTGCCTCTGACCTCCTTCTCCTCGCCACTCGTCGGGCGTGACGACGAACTGGCCCGCCTCGCCACGGTCCTTGAGGGTGCGCGCGGCGGGGCCGCTCGGGCTGTTCTCATCGGTGGGGACGCCGGGGTCGGCAAGACCCGGCTGCTGGACGAGGTCACGCAGAGCGCCGCCCGGGACGGGATGACCGTGCTCACCGGGCACTGCGTCGACCTCGGGGACGTCGGTCTGCCCTATCTGCCGTTCACCGAGATCCTCGGTGTGCTCGCCTCCGACGAGCGCTTCGCCCCCGTGCTCGCCGGTCATCCGGTCGCCGAACGGCTGCTGGGCGGCGAGGGCAGCGGCGGCCGGCTCCAGCTGTTCGAGGGCATCGCGGGGCTCCTGGCCGATCTCGCGGACGTGGCCCCCGTGTTGATCGTGCTGGAGGACCTGCACTGGGCCGACCAGTCCTCGCGGGACCTGCTGCGCTTCCTGCTCAGCCGGGGCATTCTGCAGCGCCCGGCCGGCGGGGCGCCCACGCATCGACTCGCGGTGTTCGCGTCGTACCGCGCCGACGATCTGCACCGGCGTCATCCGCTGCGGCCGCTGCTGGCCGAGTTGGTGCGGCTGCCCGCCGTGGAGCGTCTCGAACTGCGGCCGCTCGGCGACGCGGAGGTGACGCGGCTCGTGCAGGCGCTGCGGGAGCGGCCGTTGCCGGACGCCACGGTCCGGCGGATCGTGGAACGGGCCGAGGGCAACGCCTTCTACGCCGAGGAACTGGTCGCCGCGACCGACACCGAGGTCGGTGGGGTGCCGAGCGGACTGGCCGACGTACTCCTGATCCGGTTCGAGCAGTTGTCGGACACCGCCCAGCTGGTGCTGCGCACGGCCGCCGTGGCGGGGCGGCGGGTCGAGCACGACCTGCTGCGGGAGGCCGTGGGGCTTCCGGAGGACGAGCTGGAGTCGGCGCTGCGCGAGGCCGCCGGACGGCAGCTCCTCGTGCCGGGCGACGGGGACACCTACTCCTTCCGGCACGCGCTCGCCCGTGAGGCCGTCTACGCCGATCTGCTGCCGGGTGAACGGGCCCGGCTGCACGGCGCGTTCGCCCGGCTGCTCTCCGCGCGGGGCCGTCGCGCGGAGTCCGCCGCGGAGCGCGCCCACCACTACCGCGAGAGCCATGATCTCGCCGAGGCCCTGGCCGCGTCGCTGGAGGCCGCCGATCACGCCCAGCGGGTCGGGGCGCCGGCCGAGGAGCTACGGCATCTGGAGGCGGCCCTCGACCTGTGGTCGGCGGTGGACGCGTCGGCGCGCCCCTCCGAGGACCGGGTCACGCTCACCCTGCGCGCGTCGGCCGCGGCGGCGCACGCCGGTGAGTCGCATCGCGCGGTCTCCCTGACCCGCTCCGCGCTCGCCGGCATCGACCAGGACGCCGACTCCGAACTCGCCGCCCGGGTCCGCTACACCCTCGCCGGGAACCTGATCAGCGTCGACAGTCTGACCGCGGCGTTCGCGTACAGCAGCGAGGCGCTCGCCCTGATCCCGGCCGATCCGCCGTCGCGGACGTGGGTGTGGGCGGCGGCCACCCATGTGATGGCGGCCCGTCATGTCGGTGAGAACGAGACCGCGTTGCGGATCGCGCACGAGGCGCTGCGGGTCGCCGAGCAGCTCGGGGCCACGGACGCGCGGGCCGACCTGCTCATCTCCCTCGCCGGCCTCGAAGGCGCCGGCCGACGCACCCCGGAGGGGCGGGAACGGCTGGGGCAGGCCCGGGAGTTGGCGCGCCGCTCGGGCAACGCGCCGGTGGAGTTGCGGGCGTTGTTCAACCTCGCCATCGGCAGTTACGAGTCCGGCGATCTCGAAGAGGCGCTCCCCCATCTGACCGAGGGCATCGACCGGGCGCGGCGTGCCGGGCTGCTGTCCTCGCTGTACCCGCAGGCGATGCGCCATCTCCAGCTTCTGGTGCTGTACACGCTGGGCCGCTGGGACGAGGCGCTGAGGGCGGCCGGCGGGGCCGGGACGCTGCCCGCGATAGACGGGTACGCGGCCGGGCCCGCGCTGTATGTCGCCCTCGCCCGCGGCGACTTCACGGCCGCCGACCGGGCCCGGGCCCTGCTGCGGGGCCACTTCGACTGGATGGCCAGCCTCGTCGCGGCCATCGCGCTGACCGAGGCGGCGTCGCTGCGCGGGGACGCCGAGGCGGCGGTGGAGCAGGTGCGTTCGTCCGTGAAGGCCCTCACCGACGACGCGGGCACCCGTCCCGATGTCGCGGTCCGGCTGGCCGC
>JABFXD010001011.1 GCA_013361925.1 Streptomyces sp.
CGAGCTGGACCGCACGGTCGCGGCGGAGGCGGGCGCGTTCCTGGACGCCGGCCGCACGGGCACGCTGGAGATCGGAGAGCAGGGCTCGCGTTGCGGAGCACCGCTCACGGTGTTGGTGGAGTCCTCGGTCCCGGCCCCCCGGATGATCGTCTTCGGCGCGATCGACTTCGCGTCGGCGCTGGTACGGGTGGGCAAGTTCCTCGGCTACCAGGTCACGGTCTGCGACGCCCGTCCCGTCTTCGCCACGAAGGCCCGCTTCCCGGAGGCGGACGAGATCGTGGTGGAGTGGCCGCACAAGTACCTGGAGCGGACGCAGGTCGACGCGCGCACGGTCCTGTGCGTCCTGACCCACGACGCGAAGTTCGACATACCGCTGTTGCGGTTGGCCCTCCGGCTTCCGGTGGCGTACGTCGGCGCCATGGGCTCCCGCCGGACCCACCTGGACCGCAACGAGCGGCTGCGCGAAGTCGGCGTGACCGAGCTGGAGTTGGCGAGGCTGCGATCGCCGATCGGGCTGGACCTCGGGGCGCGCACGCCGGAGGAGACGGCGTTGTCGATCGGGGCGGAGATTGTCGCCAACAGGCGTGGGGGGAGCGGGGTTTCGCTGACGGGGGCGCATACGCCGATCCACCATGACGCGACGTCGTCTCTTCCGGGGCGGCGGATCGGGTCGGTGGCGTAGGCGGCGGGACCGAGGGAGCGGTCAGGCGTTGTGCATCCGGACCCAGCCGACCGTGGTCCTGCGGTCCCAGGGGACCATGCGGACGCGGTCGGTGGCCCAGGAGGGCCAGCGGTGGCGGGGGTAGGGGAGGAAGAGAACGGGAGCACAGCTCGCACGGGTGAGCCCGTCGAAGAAGCGTTCCCACTCTGGCCGACCACCCTGCCGGGGGTGGGCCGGGCCGCCGAGGCCCAGATCTGTCAGGATCAGCACCCGGGTCCCGGACGGGGGCGGGGTGTAGGTCTGCCACGCCCAGCGGTCACCCGGACCTGCGCCACCCAGGGGCGAGTCCTCGAAATAGAGGACTTCCGTCGTGTTCTGGCCGACGGTCCTGCGGATCCTCGCCGCGAGCTCGTCCTGGTCTCGGTAGAAGGGCTGCATGCCGAAGCCCCGGTCCACCAGGACCTGGACGCCGAAGCGGAGGGTCGGGGTGGGGCAGCGGGGCAGGACGCTCAGCGGTAGGCCCTTGGCCAGCCGGTCGACGGCGCGGGGGATGTCCACGTCTCCGTCCGGCTCCCAGCGGGAGACGGCGGCTTGGACGATCGCGGACGCCGAGCGAGGCGCGAGGAGCGGCTGCCGCAGCGGTGGCGGACCGGTGCGCGCGGCGGTGCGTAGTGAGGGTGTTGTCCACACGACCGGGGGCCGGCTTCCCCGTACGAGCGGAGTGAGCAGTTGCGGTCCCGGACCCGGGGCGGGCGTGGCGACGGCGGGTACTGCTGGGCCGGGCGCCGGGGTCTGAGGAGTACGTTCGCCCGACTCCTCGACGGGGGGCGGGAGCCGGGGCCGCGGATCTGGCGTGGTTGTCACGGGCGGTCGTACGGTCTCCTCCTCGGCAGCCGTGGTGACGCCGAGCAGTTCGGCGATTGCGCGCACGGTCAGCGGGTCACTGCGGCCAGCTGCGGCGACGGCCCGGGCGAGGTCGCCGAGCCAGATGCCGGACGAGGCCATGGTCAGCCCTCCGGTTGCTGCGGCTTGAGCAGGGTGAGCCGCTTCAGCTCCGGCCACAGCGGGTGACCTGTGTCGATCGACAGCTCCTTGCAGGCCCGAAGGGCATCCAGGAACTCCGCGGTGCTCGGCGGCCGTAGCCCTTTCTCCTTGGCGTGCACGCGGGTTTTGAGCAGGGCGTCGGCCAGTTCCTTGGCCAGGTCGCGGTCGGCTTCGGTGAACTCGTCGGTCTCAGTGGTGAAATGGGCCTTGGCGATCTCCACCAGCCGGTCCTGGTCCGGCTCCTTGAGCGCCAGCACCACACAGCGGCGCAGGAACGCCTGCGGGAGCTCGCGTTCCTCGTTCGTGGTGATGACCACGAGATGCTGTCCTGGTTCGCCCTCGACGACCAGCGTCCTCTTGAGTACCTCCTGGCCGGTCTCCTGAACCGTGAACCGATTCGAACCAAGCGGTACAAGAAGGCTGTTGGGCATGTCGGGATCGGCTTTGTCGATCTCGTCGATCAGCACGACGGCGCAGTGTCGTTTGCGTTCCCGGTTGACCTCGTGCCAGGGGTCGACGCGTTGGTCGCCTCCCTCGCCCGTGGCCGACTCGGGGTCGAACGCCCACCACAACGGACCGGGTGTCACATAGCGCTGGTCCCTCAACTCGGTGCCGCTGTCCCGCACTTGTGCATCGCTGAGGCGACGCACGTGGTCGTACGTCCACAGCAGGTCCCGGCCCTGCGTACGGGAGGTGACGACGTGCTCGTAGTAGCGCCACTCCTTGGTGCGAGCGATGTGCGCGGCCAGCGAGGACTTGCCGGAGCCCGGCTCCCCGCGCAGCAGCAGCGGGCGCCCGGTGGCCAGTGCCACCTTGATCGCCAGCTCGATCCGCTTGTGCGTGACATAGCCGAGTCCGTCGCGGCGATCCGGTGCCTCCCGGGGTGGGGTGACGGGGGCGTCCCCGGCGTCCGCCTGCGCGAGCTCTTCACCGGTCATGCGATTACCTCCCGGCCGTTGAGGCGATGGGGCAGGTCCATGAGGTCGTAAGTGAGTTGATAGCCGAGGTCCTCGTCGTCCTCGGAGAGGTCCGGCAGTACCACGAGATCCGCCAGCCGCGGTGACCGCCGCGCGCGGACGGGATCGGACTCGTCGGTGAGCAGCACGATGAGCAGCCAGGGGAACAACTCGTGCAGCCGGGCCACGATCCGCTCGATCAGCCGGGGCCGCACCTCGTGGACGTCGAGGATGAGACAGTGCAGGTAGTCCTTGCGCGGGCGGAAGGCACGCGGGTCCTTCTTGGGGCGGGCGTTCACCATCTGGCGCACCGCCTCCTCGCACTGCCGCACGAAGTCGTCGAGCGCGTCCTCCCCCATGGGGATGCCGCCCGCGGTCCGGTACTGATAGGACTCGGTCCGTCGGCACATGGCGCGGTCGACGTACTGCCCTGCGGTCAGGGTCTCGCGGGCGTTGAGCGCGACAAGGTGTTTCGAGACGAGCCCCTTGGGAGGGATCAGCCGACGGGCCACCGCCGCGTCGATCCAGGTGGGAGTGATCAGGGGGATGAGGCGCGTCAGCGTGCTGTCGGTCATGCTGCGCGCGATCTCGTGGACGGCGGCCCTGAGCCCCTCGAGCGTCGCGGTGGCGAGCATATGGTGAGCCAGGAGCTCGCCCCCGCCCGCGAATGCCCCCAGCTGGAGAAGGTCCTCTTCTCTGATCCCCAGTGCGCGACCGGTGGCTATCAGCGCCCTGGGCTCGTCGACCGTGTTCAGCCGCCGTGCCACGTCCTCGATCCAGCACCGCATGTGGTCGGTCTCGTGCTGTACGTCGGGCAGCTTGGCGAAGTGCCCGAGGACCCGCTCGACGATGCTGTCGGCGTAGCTGCCGTCTGCCGCGTCGTAGGGGACCGTTTCGTACTGCAGGGGCAGCAGTTCTTCGAAGTCGTTCTTCACCAGGTCGTCCGCCGAGACGTCACCGATCAGCACGGGGAGGACTCGTAGCGACGGACACAGCGCGCGTCGCCACATCAGGATGTTGACCTCGCGCCGCACCCACGGCGACGTCAGGGCGGCGGCGTTGAGAAGGACGACGGCGACATCGCACTCGGCGATCCATCGCATCAGCTGCGGATACCACTCCTTACCGGGTTGCAGCCTCTCCTTGTCCAGGTGCACGTCGTAGTTCCGCTCCGCGGTGCCAAGACCCTTGAAGACGCGCATGGTGATCTGCCGGGCCAGCGGGTCGCCTCCGAAGCTGTGACTGATGAACACGTTGATCATGGGCGCTGCGCACCCGCGCCATCCGTGTGACGGCCTGTCAGCGTGCTTCCCCCGGGCATGTTCACGCACCGATTCTGGCGGACGGTCGTGTCGCGGGCATAGGAGTCGGAGATACTCGGGGCGTGGAGGGGGAGAACACCGAACGGGAGCTCTTCGAAGAAGCCTTGCCGCTGCTCCGGCAGTTGTTCGGGGCGGGCGCGGAGAGGTTCGGCCCGCCCGCGTCGCGGCGGGTGGCCGAAGAACTGGTGTGGCAGGTGGTGCGGGGGACGCCGCCCCTCAGTGAAGCCCTCTTCGGCGGCACTTCCGAAGTGCCCGAGTTGGTGGGCATCTTGGCCGGTGCCGTCCAGGAACTGGCGGGACGACAGGCGGCGGTGGGGCTCCGCGGGCTGGCTCCCGGCGAGCTGTCCCACATGCTGCTGACCGAGGCAGTGCCTACGGGGCTGCCCGGGCCGCAGGAGCGCGAGATGCGACGGCTGTTGGACGCGGTCTGCCGTCTGGTGCTCGACTTCCTGCGGGCTTCCGATGCGTCGGGCGTCGACTTCGAGCGGCTGTACCGGGACTACATCGAGGCCGAACACGGCAACACCGGACTGACCGTCCCCGTGGGCGAGTACTACGGGAGGCCGCTTCACCTGGCCTATGTGCCATTGGCGGTGGAGCACGTCACAGCGGGCTCCGGGCCGAGCCGGCGACCACTCGAAGAAGCTGTGCGGCGTCATCGCAGCCTGCTCTTGCTCGGCGGAGCTGGAACAGGCAAGACAACCGCACTGCACTGGCTTGCCGTTCAGGCCGCCCGGCCGGGCGGGGCGGAGCCGTTCGACGATCCCGCACCGGTACCGTTCTACCTGCCCGTCAGCCTTCTGGCCCAGTACGAACGCCTGCCGAGCCCGCGGGACTTCCTCTCGCTGGTGGGCTGCCCGCTCACCGCACCTCAGGGTTGGGCGGAGCGAGTGCTGGCAGAGGGACGCGGGCTCCTGCTGATCGACGGGATGGACGAGGCCCCAGCGGGCGAACGGGCCCGTCTGCGCACATGGATAGGTGACCTGTACTGGGCATATCCCCGCAACCGCTGGATCGTCACCGCTCGTCCGGTGGCCATCCCCGGGGGTCGGCTGGCCGACCTCCCCTTCAAGGACGAGCGCCTCGCTCCCTTCTCGGCCTCCGATGCCCGTTCCTTCGTACGGGGCTGGTACGAGGCCCAGCGCAGGGTGAAGCTGCCGCACGCCCGGAGCATCGCTCGGGAAGCATCCCTCCTGGCCCTGCTGAGCGAGCGCGCCGACCTGGCGCGACTGGCGACCAATCCCCTGATGTGCGTCGTCCTGTGCGCGGCATACGACAACGGCCGGGGACAACTGCCCCGGACTCGTGCCGAGTTGTACATGACCGTGGTGGCCCGGTTACTGCGCCGACGAGGTGCGGAACAGGTAATTCCGGTCACTCCGGCACTCGACTGGTCGGAGGAGGAGCAGGCTGATCATCTGGGCGAGCTCGCCTACTGGATGATCCGCAACGGACAGAGCACGGTCTCCTACGACCAGGCCCGTAGGGTGCTCGACTCCGCGGCCCGCCGCATGACGCGGGCGCCTGATCCGAACGAGGTGCTGACGTACCACCTCACCCAGTCGGGAGTGCTGCGCTCACCGGTCGAGGTAGCCGTCGACTTCGCGCACGTGCTGTTCCGGGATTATCTGGCGGCCCGCTGCCTGGTCGCCAACGGCGATTACGGACTGCTGGTCGAGCATGCCCACGACGTTCAATGGCGAGACGTCTTCCTCTGTGCCGTGGGGCTCGCAAGGCCTCAGGACCGGTCTTCGCTGCTCGAACTCGTCCTGGAGCGCGCCGGCGCGGCGCGACAGCGCGAAGACGCGCTGCCTCTGTACCTGCTGGCCGCGGCCGGTCTCGCGGAGGCGGACGGCATCGATCCGCAGCTGGCGGATGCGATCAGGGCGTGCGTCGAGGACCAGCTCCCACCGCGCACCGCCGAGGAGGCAGCCGCGTTCGCGAGCCTCGGCAGCGCGGTCCTCGACCTGCTCCCGAATCCGGACGAGGTGCCCACGCACCAGACCGGCGCTTTCCTGAATCTCCTCGCTCATGTCCCGGGCCCTGCCGCCGAGGCGGCCGCTCGTCGCTTCACTCGACGTCCACGTCGCGCCACCTCCCGCACGTTCCCGGAACCCGCCTCCGGCGCCCGCCGGCTGGCCGTCGCTCTCAGCATCGCGACCCGCATCGAACCCGAGTTGATCCGAGCCGTCCGGCTCCAGATGTTCCCGCTGCTGGACGCGGGGGACGAGGCGGACCTCTGGTTCAGCCCCTGGACCGCGGCGCAGACACCCCATGCGATGGCGCTGCGCACGGAGTTGCTCCCGGCCCTGCGCGAGGAGCTGGCAGCGCGGCTCGCGGCGAGTGCGCCGGACGACCCGATCCAGAAGCTCGGTTCGGTGGTGGCGCAGGTGCACGCACACATCTCGCCCGCGCTGGGCATCGAGGAGCGCCTCAATTGGCTGGACGTGACAGGCGCGTTGGCCTCCCAGGGGGGCTCGTCGACCGCCGACGCCGCATTGCAGCCCGCCCTCCGTGCGCTGGTCGAGGAGCACCGTGAGGGGGTCGCCGACTGGCTGGCCGGAGCGTGGCCTCGACTGCCCGACTCCGTACGGGAGAGCACAGCGGCCTGGCAGTTGCTCACGGCCGCTGTGCACAGAGTCCCCGACATCGCCGTCGAACCGAGGCCCGCCCCGCCAGGGGTGACCGCGGCCGACGTCGCCGTCATCGTCGACGCGGTGGGCGACGCCGTACTGACGGTGTCGCGGTCCGGCGACACGCTCACGCTGGGGGCCGGGACGGCGACCGCGCAGGACGCGGCGATCCTGGTACCGGACACGGACCCACGGGTGGTCGAGGTGCTGGGCGAGGACACGGACGACTTCCGGACGGTGACAGTCGTGCCGGGGGAAGAGCGGTCCGTACGGGTGGGGGCCGGGGCGGTGCGCCTGCGGACACCGCGCGGAGACGTCTACGAACTGATGCCGACGGGCGCGCAAGGGGACGCGGAGGAACCCGGCGCGCACCGTGACCGGCGACCACGTGACGGCACGTACCTCCACCGGACGACCGCCGACGTCCTGGCCCAGACGGCGTACGAGATCGCGGCCGACGTATGGCAGGCGGAGAGTCAGAAGCCCGGCGCAGGCGTGCCCGACTCCGCCCGTCTCTCCGAACTGCACGGAAATTACGCCGCGCTGGCCGACGTTCTGCTGGAAGCGGGCCTCGAAGACGTGGAGGTGGTCCTGGGTGAACTGGGAGCGCCGGGAGATGAGCCCGCCGATGTGACGCTGGCCGGGCACCACCCCGAGACCGGCGGAGTCCTCTGCATCTGCCTTGAGGTAAGGAGTTGGACCAGCCTGCGTTCCCCTGCGGACGAGCCCCGGTTGGTCACCCTCGACGGAGGCGGCGAGGCGGTCCATCCCATGGAACGGGCTCGTGGCCGCAGGACCAGACTGATAGACACGAACGCGGCGCTGGAGCACGGTGCCGTGAACGTCGAGGCGGCGGTGTACCTCCCGAACGCGTCTCTCGACAGCATGACGACGATCTCGGGCGAGCTCGGCTCCAGAGACGACCGAGCGCTGTTCGTGTCCCATCTTCGATCCCGCCTGGCTCCCCGGTCCGGGACGGACGCGGCGGACCTGCTGGTGTCCGGCGCCCGTCGCAGGCTGCCCGGAGTGCTGGAGACCGTCGCGGCCGGTGTGCTGCCTCCGCCCTTCGAGCCGATCGGGCGGCAGACCATCGCCGTGGGGCGGGTGATGACGGCCCTCCGTCGGCGGCTGCACCAGGTCTTCGTGGTGACGGGAGCCGCGGGCACCGGAAAGACCGCCATGGCGCTCAGGATCGTTGCGGAGGCGCGGGAGCTCGGAGTCACCGCGCTCCACCTCTCGGGGACACCCGCCTTTCGGCAGAGTCTGCGGGAGGCGCTGGGAGGCGATCACCTGGTCGTGGCACCCCGCGAACTGGCCACCGAGGTGGCCAGGCTCCCGCAGCCCCACGAGCCCCGCCTGCTGGTCTTCGACGACGGTCAGAGCCTGCGCCCCGCGGCCGCCGGCTCGCAAGCCGACCGCTTCCGGATGGGCGAACTGATGTCCGCCGCAGACGTGTCCGTCTTCGTCCTCGACGAGGAGAGCACGCTCAGCCCCGGTGCGGTGGGAACCGCCGCGCTGATCCGCGAGGCCGCAGAGGCACGGCTCCTGCCGGTCGAGGTGGTGGCACTGCACACCTCCGTCCGCACCGGCGGCAGTACCGCCTACCCCCGTTGGGTGTCGGCCCTCCTCGCCCCCGACGGGAACGCCACGTCCTGGACTCCGGACGGCCGGCACACCGTCCTGACAGCGGACGGCCCGGAGGAGATGGAGACGTTCCTGACGGCGCGCCCAGAACAGAGCGGCATGACCACCCGGACGACTGCGGGAATCTGCTGGCCCTTGACTTCCGACTCGGCATCCGGCGGTGTGCGTGTGGGGGAGTGGCGGCGCCCCTGGTGGTTGCCCCGGCACGATGCGCTCACCGAAACCGTCGGCAGCGCGTACGACGTCCATGGCTACGAGTTCGACTGGTGCGGCGTCCTCATCGGTCCCGACCTCGTCCACCGCGACGGCCGCTGGACCACCGTACGCGAGGCCAGTCTCAACCCCGAACTGGGCCCTGACGCGGCCACCGACCGGCAGGCCGACCGCCTGATCAGAAACGCCTACCGTGTCCTCCTCACCCGCAGCAGAACAGGCATCGTCCTCTTCTCCACGGACCCGGAGACCCAGGAGGCCCTACGGCGACTCGTACCGGGCCGCGTCTCCGACCACGGATGAGCCTCACCCCCTCCTCAACAACCGATTCACCGCCCGCCCGAACACATACCGAGCCACCCTCCGCGTCACCGGATCCACCACCCCCGGCAGAAACCGGAACCCCAGCTCCTCCCGCCACACCACCCGACTGCGCCCACCCGGCCCCGGCGCCACCTCGATCTCCGCCCACCCGGTGACGACCCGCCCCCGCTTCTCCAGTCGGCAGAAGCCGGATGAGGAATCCGTCGGCGGATGCCACACCGTGACCTCCATCCGGTCGTCGAAGGCCAACGGGCCGAGCCCCGTACGTGCCACGAACACCGTGCCGACCCCCGTCGGCCCCGCCGTCTCGACCGTGACGCGGGTCAGCGGGACCACCTCGCCATGGCGGGGCCATTCCGTGAGGCGGTGCCAGGTTTCGGCCAGGGGGAGCGGGGCCGTGCGCGTGAGGGAGAAGGTGACCACGTAG
>JABFXD010000193.1 GCA_013361925.1 Streptomyces sp.
CCGCTGGAGAAGAGGATCTTGCCGAAGGGGGCGAGTTCGAGGATCTCGGCGAGGACGGTCGCCGCGCGGGCTCCCGTACGCACGAGCGCCGCGCCGGAATCGGCGTAGACATGCGGGAAGACGCCCGCGAGGTGGGCGGCGTGGCGGTGGTACGGGTAGCCGTGCAGCAGGACCAGGTCGGTGCCGAGGCCCGCCGTGGCGCGGACGAAGTCGGTGAGCAGGACCGGGTCGGTGCGGTCGATCCGCTGGCCGGGCTCACCCAGCCCGGCGTGCAGCTGGAGGGGCAGTCCCGAGGCGACGGCGATCCACAGCAGGTGCCGTAGCAGCACCGGATCGGTCAGGTGGCCGCCCACCCGGCGGCCCGCGAGCCACCGTCCGGCCGCGCCCCGCACCTCACCCGGGCCGGGCGGCTCGGGGGCGAGGGCGAGTCCGTGCCGTAGGCCCGCCACCGAGGTGAAGGCGACCGCGCCGGTGGCCGCCCCGTGCACGGATTCCGCGAGGTTGGCGAGGAAGGACTCGACGGTGCCGGAGGTGTCGGCGACCTGTTCGGCGAGGAGTTCCAGGCGCACGATCTCGCGCGCCTCGGCGTCCGACGCCACCGCCATCTCGTCGGGGCCGGTCAGATCGCCGGGCAGGCCCGCGTCGACGAGGTACGTCGTGATGCCGCTGCCGCGCAGCAGTCGGCGGCCCGCCTCCAGTACGCCGAGTTCACGGCGCCGGGCGAGATAGCGGGCGGGCGGGCAGTGCGGTTCGAGACCGAGCAGGGGTGGACACCATCGGCGTACGGCGAAACCGGTCTGGGTGTCGAAGAGCGTCGTACCGGGGGCGGGCGGGCCCTCGGTACGGGCCAACTGGGCCTCGAAGGTGCCGAGGCCCAGCTCGGTTCTCAGTACGCCGTGGCAGTACTGGTCCACGAGGGACGGCGTTTCGATCATCCGGGCTCCCGTGACTGGACCATGTCCTCTCACGGGGCCTAACGGGTGAACGGGGTGTCAGGTGTTGCTCGGACACACCCCGTGCGAAACCGGCGTGCCTCAGGCGTTGCTCGGGCCGCCCACCTGGATGCCCGCCATGCGGGTCCACTCGTAGCGGCCGGTCGTCACCTTCGCCGCGAACTCGCCGTCGAAGTCCTCGTGGACGGTGATGCCGGACTTCTCGACGGCCTGCCGGGCGATGTCGTACGTCGGGGCGACCAGGTTGCCCCAGTTGCCGTCCTCGCCGACGAGGGCGATCCGGGCGCCGGTCTGGCCCAGGTAGGCCACCTGGCCCTCGGCGCCGCCGTGTGCCTTGGAGAAGGCGGTGATCTGCTTGGCGAGCTTGGCCGCCTTGCGGTCCGCCTTCGCGTCAACCTGCTGCGTGTCTGCCATGGCCAGGATGCTACCGACGAGTAGATCAATCGGCGACGGGCGGGGTGCGTGACCCTTGCCTCAGCGCAGGAACGGGTCCACCGCGATCGCCACGAAGAGCAGCGAGACATAGGTGATCGACCAGTGGAACAGGCGCATCTCCTTGAGCTTCCCGCCTGTCACCTCCGCCTTCGCGCGGTTCTGCAGCGCGTGCGCCTCCCACAGCCACCAGCCGCCGGCGACCACGGCGACCAGCGTGTAGAACCAGCCGGTGTAACCGAGGGGCGTCAGGAGCAGGGAGACGGCGACCATCACCCAGCTGTAGAGGACGATCTGCTTGGCGACCGTCTTGTTGGAGGCGATGACCGGCAGCATGGGCACGCCCACGCGCGCGTAGTCCTCCTTCACCTTCATGGACAGCGGCCAGTAGTGCGGCGGCGTCCAGAAGAAGATGACCAGGAAGAGGATGACCGGCGCCCAGGTGAGCGAGTTCGTCACCGCCGACCAGCCGATCAGGACCGGCATACAGCCGGCGATGCCGCCCCACACGATGTTCTGCGAGGTGCGGCGCTTGAGGATCATCGTGTAGACGACGACATAGAAGAGGAGCGCGCCGAGGGACAGCCAGGCCGACAGCCAGTTGACGGTCAGCCCGAACAGCAGCGTCGAGACGACCGCGAGGCTGATGCCGAAGGCCAGGCACTCGCGCGGCGACACCATGCCGGTGACCAGCGGGCGCTGCGAGGTGCGGTCCATCAGGGCGTCGATGTCCCGGTCGATGTACATGTTCAGCGCGTTGGCGCCGCCCGCCGACAGGTAGCCGCCGAGGCAGGTGAGAAGCACCAGCGTCAGATCGGGCACCCCCTGCTCGGCGAGGAACATCACCGGAACGGTGGTGATGAGCAGGAGCTCGATGATCCGCGGCTTGGTCAGCGCCACGAATGCCTTGACACGGGCCCCGAACGGCCGGTGAACCGAGCGCTTGCTCTCCCCCAGCACACCGGCTGGACGGGATTCGACGGCCGTCACGCACACCCCTACAGAGACATCCCAGCAAACCCCTCCCGTGTGAAGTCCCGGTAAAGGCTCGCGCGTACCACGCCACTGTAGACGTTGCCCATACCCCGATATTCGCGGGGGTGGGGTCGTGTTGGCAGGCACCCCCGGATGAGTGGAAGGACGCCTTGGCGAGCACGCGCCGGAAGAGCCGATCGGCACTCGGTTGAGCACTCGAACGAGCGGCGCCGTATTCAGTTGCCGAACGCGATTCCGGCCAGTCGGGAGGCGGATCCTCGAAGGGCCCGTCAGTCTGGATTGAGTCGAAAAAACGCACGTACTTACGGGGGTAGGCTCGACAACGGCCGGGGCGCCCGAGCACCGGCATTCGACATGCCTGACATGTGGAGAGGAGCCCTGACCCAGGGTGAGCACCAAGCCGACCACCACAGACCTCGAGTGGACCGAGTTGGACCAGCGGGCCGTCGACACCGCCCGCGTCCTGGCCGCCGATGCCGTACAGAAGGTCGGCAACGGCCATCCGGGTACGGCGATGAGCCTGGCGCCTGCCGCGTACACCCTCTTCCAGAAGGTGATGCGGCACGACCCGGCCGACCCGGAGTGGGTCGGACGCGACCGGTTCGTGCTGTCCGCGGGCCACTCGTCCCTGACCCTCTACACCCAGCTCTACCTGGCCGGTTTCGGCCTTGAGCTGGACGACCTGAAGGCGTTCCGGACGTGGGGCTCGAAGACCCCCGGTCACCCGGAGTACGGCCACACCAAGGGCGTCGAGACGACGACCGGTCCGCTGGGCCAGGGTGTCGCCAACGCGGTGGGCATGGCCATGGCCGCCCGCTACGAGCGCGGTCTGTTCGACCCGGAGGCCGCCCCGGGCGAGTCCCCGTTCGACCACTTCGTGTACGCCATCGCCGGTGACGGCTGCCTCCAGGAGGGCATCTCCGCCGAGGCGTCCTCGCTGGCCGGCCACCAGAAGCTCGGCAACCTGGTGCTGCTGTGGGACGACAACCACATCTCCATCGAGGGCGACACGGAGACGGCGGTCTCCGAGGACACCGTCAAGCGCTACGAGGCGTACGGCTGGCACGTGCAGCGCGTCGCCCCGAAGCCGGACGGCGACCTCGACCCGCACGCCCTGTACAACGCCATCGAGGCCGCGAAGCAGGTGACGGACAAGCCGTCCTTCATCGCGATGCGCTCGATCATCGCCTGGCCCGCCCCGAACGCGCAGAACACCGAGGCCGCCCACGGCTCGGCGCTCGGCGACGACGAGGTGGCCGCCACCAAGCGCGTGCTCGGCTTCGACCCGGAGCAGTCCTTCGAGGTCTCGGCCGCGGTCATCGACCACACCCGGCAGGCCCTCGACCGTGGTCGCGAGGCCAAGGCGGAGTGGGAGAAGCAGCTCCAGGAGTGGCGCGACAACAACGTCGAGCGCGCCGCCGAGTTCGACCGCATCGCCGCCGGCGAGCTGCCCAAGGGCTGGGAGGACAAGCTCCCCGTCTTCGAGCCGGGCAAGGGTGTCGCCACGCGTGCCGCGTCCGGCAAGGTGCTCCAGGCCCTCGGCGCGGTGATCCCCGAGCTGTGGGGCGGCTCCGCCGACCTCGCGGGCTCGAACAACACCACGATCGACAAGGACTCGTCCTTCCTGCCGGCGGACAACCCGCTGCCGGAGGCGAGCCCGTACGGCCGCACGATCCACTTCGGCATCCGCGAGCACTCCATGGCCGCGGAGATGAACGGCATCGCGCTGCACGGCAACACCCGTATCTACGGCGGCACCTTCCTGGTGTTCTCCGACTACATGCGCAACGCCGTGCGCCTGTCGGCGCTGATGCACCTGCCGGTGACGTACGTGTGGACGCACGACTCCATCGGCCTCGGCGAGGACGGCCCGACGCACCAGCCGGTCGAGCACCTCGCCTCGCTGCGCGCCATCCCGGGTCTGAACGTGGTCCGCCCGGCCGACGCCAACGAGACCGCGATCGCCTGGCGCGAGATCCTCAAGCGCTGGACGAAGGTCTTCGGCAAGGGCGCCCCGCACGGCCTCGCGCTGACCCGCCAGGGCGTGCCGACGTACGAGTCCAACGAGGACGCGGTCAAGGGCGGCTACGTCCTGTTCGAGGCGTCCAACGGGGCTCCCGAGGTCGTCCTGATCGCCACCGGTTCCGAGGTGCACGTCGCCGTCGAGGCGCGCGAGCAGCTGGAGGCCGACGGTGTGCCCACGCGCGTCGTGTCCATGCCGTGCGTGGAGTGGTTCGAGGAGCAGGACCAGGGGTACCGGGACAGCGTCCTGCCGCCCGCCGTCAAGGCGCGTGTCGCGGTCGAGGCCGGTATCGGTCTGACCTGGCACAAGTACGTCGGCGACGCCGGTCGCATCGTTTCCCTGGAGCACTTCGGTGCTTCCGCCGACGGCAAGGTCCTTTTCCAGGAGTTCGGCTTCACTGCGGAGAACGTGGCCGCGAAGGCCCGGGAATCCCTGGCCGCCGCCCAGCGCTGACGCTGACATACGACACGTAGGAGATGTAATTCCATGACAGACGCACTCAAGCGCCTCTCCGAAGAAGGCGTCGCGATCTGGCTGGACGACCTGTCGCGCAAGCGGATCACGTCCGGCAACCTCGCCGAACTGATCGACCAGCAGCACGTCGTGGGCGTCACCACCAACCCGTCGATCTTCCAGAAGGCGATCTCCCAGGGCGACGGCTACGACCAGCAGCTGTCCGACCTCGCCGCCCGCAAGGTCACCGTCGAAGAGGCCATCCGCATGATCACGACGGCGGACGTCCGTGACGCCGCCGACATCCTGCGCCCGGTCTTCGACGCCACCGGCGGCCAGGACGGCCGCGTGTCGATCGAGGTCGACCCGCGCCTGGCCCACCACACCAAGGCGACGGTCGCCGAGGCCAAGCAGCTTGCCTGGCTGGTCGACCGCCCCAACACGCTCATCAAGATCCCGGCCACCAAGGCGGGCCTGCCGGCCATCACCGAGGTGATCGGCAACGGCATCAGCGTCAACGTCACGCTGATCTTCTCGCTGGAGCGCTACCGCGAGGTCATGGACGCCTACCTCGCGGGTCTGGAGAAGGCCAAGGCCAAGGGCCTCGACCTGTCCCTGATCCACTCGGTCGCCTCCTTCTTCGTGTCCCGCGTGGACACCGAGATCGACAAGCGGCTCGACGCGCTCGGCACCGACGAGGCCAAGGCCGCCCGCGGCAAGGCCGGTGTCGCCAACGCGCGGCTCGCCTACGAGGCGTACGAGGAGGTCTTCTCCTCCGACCGCTGGGCGGCCCTCGACAAGGCGCAGGCCAACAAGCAGCGCCCGCTGTGGGCCTCGACCGGCGTGAAGGACCCCGCCTACAAGGCGACCCTCTACGTCGACGAGCTCGTCGCGCCCAACACGGTGAACACCATGCCGGAGGCCACCCTCCAGGCCACCGAGGAGAGCGGCGAGATCCGCGGCAACGCCGTGGCCGGCACCTATGACCAGTCCCGCGCCGAGATCGACGCGGTGGAGAAGCTCGGGATCTCCTACAACGAGGTCGTGCAGCTGCTGGAGGACGAAGGCGTCGAGAAGTTCGAGGCGTCCTGGAACGACCTGCTCAAGTCGACCGAGGCAGAGCTGGAGCGCCTCGCACCCTCGGAGGGCTAAACCTTGTCGAGCAGCAATCCGCTGCGTGACCCCGCAGACCGACGGCTCCCGCGTATCGCGGGGCCGTCGGGCCTGGTCATCTTCGGCGTCACGGGCGATTTGTCCCGGAAGAAGCTCATGCCCGCCGTGTACGACCTCGCGAACCGGGGTCTGTTGCCGCCGGGCTTCTCGCTGGTCGGCTTCGCCCGCCGCGAGTGGGAGCACGAGGACTTCGCCGCCGAGGTCCACGACGCCGTGAAGGCGCACGCCCGTACGCCGTTCCGTGAGGAGGTCTGGCAGCAGCTCATCCAGGGGATGCGCTTCGTCCAGGGCACCTTCGACGACGACGACGCGTTCGAGCGGCTGCGCGGCACCATCGAGGAGCTCGACAAGGCACAGGGCACGGGCGGCAACTTCGCCTTCTACCTGTCGGTGCCGCCGCGTTCCTTCCCGGTGGTCATCCAGCAGCTGAAGAAGCACGGCCTCGCCGACCAGTCCTCCGGTTCCTGGCGGCGCGCGGTCATCGAGAAGCCCTTCGGCCACGACCTGAAGTCGGCGGAGGACCTCAACAAGGTCGTCCACGAGGTCTTCGGCTCGGACCAGGTCTTCCGCATCGACCACTACCTGGGCAAGGAGACCGTCCAGAACATCCTGGCGCTGCGCTTCGCCAACCAGATGTTCGAGCCGATCTGGAACCGGTCCTTCGTGGACCACGTGCAGATCACCATGGCCGAGGACATCGGCATCGGCGGCCGGGCCGGGTACTACGACGGCATCGGCGCGGCCCGTGACGTCATCCAGAACCACCTCCTCCAGCTCATGGCGCTCACGGCCATGGAGGAGCCCTCGTCCTTCGACGCGGACGCGCTGGCCGCCGAGAAGACCAAGGTGCTCGGCGCGGTACGGCTGCCGAAGGACCTGGGCCGGGACACCGTCCGCGGTCAGTACGCCGAGGGCTGGCAGGGCGGCGAGCAGGCGGTCGGCTACCTCCAGGAAGACGGCATCGACCCCAAGTCGAAGACCGACACGTACGCCGCGATCAAGCTGGAGGTCGACAACCGCCGCTGGGCGGGCGTCCCCTTCTATCTGCGCACCGGCAAGCGGCTCGGCCGCCGGGTCACGGAGATCGCGGTCGTCTTCCAGCGGGCTCCGCACTCCCCCTTCGACTCGACGGCCACCGAGGAGCTCGGCCAGAACGCGATCGTCATCCGCGTCCAGCCGGACGAGGGCATCACGGTCCGCTTCGGCTCCAAGGTGCCCGGCACCTCGATGGAGATCCGGGACGTGTCGATGGACTTCGCCTACGGCGAGTCCTTCACGGAGTCCTCGCCCGAGGCGTACGAGCGGCTGATCCTCGATGTGCTGCTCGGCGACTCGAACCTCTTCCCGCGCACGGAGGAGGTCGAGCTGTCCTGGAAGATCCTCGACCCGATCGAGCAGTACTGGGACAAGCACGGCAAGCCGGCCCAGTACCCGTCCGGCACCTGGGGGCCGGTCGAGGCGGACGAAATGCTCGCACGAGAGGGACGGAGCTGGCGCCGGCCATGAAGATAGACCTCACGGACACCACCGCCAGCAAGATCAACAAGGCGCTGGTCAAGGGCCGCCGGGCCATCGGCACCCCGGCCGTCGGCATGGTGCTCACGCTGGTCATCGTCACGGACGAGGAGAACGCGTACGACGCCCTGAGGGCCGCCAACGACGCGTCGCGCGAGCACCCCTCGCGCACGCTGGTGGTCATCAAGCGCGTCTCCCGCTCGCCCCGCGACCGTACGCAGTCCCGCCTGGACGCCGAGGTGCGGGTGGGCGCGGACGCGGGCACCGGCGAGACGGTCGTCCTTCGGCTGTACGGCGACGTCGTCCACCACGCCCAGTCGGTGGTCCTGCCGCTGCTGCTGCCCGACGCCCCGGTGGTCGTCTGGTGGCCGGTGGACGCGCCGCTCGACCCGGCGAAGGACCCGCTGGGCGCGCTCGCCCAGCGCCGGGTCACCGACACCTACGCCTCCGAGCAGCCGGTACGGGACCTCGGCGCCCGTGCCGACGCCTACACCCCCGGCGACACCGACCTGTCCTGGACCCGCATCACGCCCTGGCGCTCGATGCTGGCCGCGGCCCTCGACCAGGTCACCGTGGACGTCAAGGGCGTCGAGGTGGAGGGCGAGGAGTTCAACCCGAGCTGTGAGCTGCTCGCCATGTGGCTCGCGGACCGGCTGGACGTGCCGGTGAAGCGCTCGCTGTCGAACGGCCCCGGCCTGACCGCGGTCCGTATGGACACCAGCCACGGCCCGATCGTCCTCGACCGTGCGGACGGCGCCCTGGCGACGCTGTCCATCGAGGGCCAGCCGGACCGTGCGGTGGCGCTCAAGCGGCGTGAGACGGCCGAGCTGATCGCGGAGGAGCTGCGGCGCCTCGACCCCGACGACACGTACGCGTCCGCGCTGCGGTTCGGGGTGGAGAAGCTGAATCCGGCTCCGGTGGTCGCCGAAGCGCCTACGGAGGCGCCCGCTCCGGTGAAGAAGGCGGCCGCCAAGCGAGCCCCGGCTTCGTCGCGGAAGGCGGCGGCCAAGTGAGCACTCCGCAGCTGGTCGTGCACCGCGACAAGGAGCTGATGGCGCAGGCCGCCGCGGCCCGCCTGATCACGAAGATCGTGGACGCGCAGGCCTCCCGGGGCTACGCGTCCGTGGTCCTCACCGGCGGACGCAACGGCAACGGTCTGCTGGCCGCGCTGGCGGCGGCGCCCGCCCGGGACGCCGTCGACTGGGGCCGGCTCGACCTGTGGTGGGGCGACGAGCGCTTCCTGCCCGAGGGCGACCCGGACCGCAATGTCACGCAGGCCCGCGAGGCCCTGCTGGACGCGGTGCCGCTCGACCCGAAGCGGGTGCACGCCATGCCCGCCTCGGACGGCCCGTACGGCGCCGACGTGGAGGCGGCGGCCGCCGCGTACGCGGAGGAACTCGCGCGTGCGGCCGGCCCGGAGAACCACGGTTCGGTGCCGACCTTCGACGTCCTGATGCTGGGCGTCGGCCCGGACACGCACGTGGCGTCGCTGTTCCCCGAGCTGCCCGCGGTACGCGAGACGGACCGCACGGTGGTCGGTGTGCACGGCGCCCCGAAGCCCCCGCCGACCCGGGTCACCCTCACCCTGCCCGCCATCCGCGCCGCCCGCGAGGTCTGGCTCCTGGCGGCCGGCGAGGACAAGGCCCAGGCCGCGGCGATCGCCCTGTCGGGCGCGGG
>JABFXD010000034.1 GCA_013361925.1 Streptomyces sp.
AACCACGGCCCCGCTACAAGGAGTTAACAAGTGGCACGCGTCAAGCGGGCAGTCAACGCCCACAAGAAGCGCCGGGCGATCCTCGAGCAGGCCTCCGGCTACCGCGGTCAGCGTTCGCGCCTGTACCGCAAGGCCAAGGAGCAGGTCACCCACTCGCTGGTCTACAACTACAACGACCGCAAGAAGCGCAAGGGTGACTTCCGCCAGCTGTGGATCCAGCGCATCAACGCCGCTGCCCGCGCCAACGGCATCACGTACAACCGCTTCATCCAGGGTCTGAAGGCCGCGAACATCGAGGTCGACCGCAAGATCCTGGCCGAGCTGGCCGTGAACGACGCCACCGCGTTCGCCGCGCTGGTCGAGGTCGCGCAGAAGGCCCTGCCGGCCGACGTCAACGCCCCCAAGGCCGCCTGACGTAAGCACTGGCTTCGAGCCGACGTGACATGAGGGACCCGCAGGCTTTCGGGCTTGCGGGTCCTGTTGTGTAGTTCTCCGAAAGTGAGCCCCATGCCCGCCGATGCCGGCCCCGAGCTGATCTCCCCCCGTTCCCCCCGCGTCTCCGCCGCCCGGCGGCTCGCCAAGCGGAACTTCCGGGGCAAGGAGCGGCTGTTCCTGGCCGAGGGGCCGCAGGCCGTGCGGGAGGCCGCCGGACACGGTCTGGTGGAGCTGTTCGCCACCGTCGAGGCCGCCGAGCGGTACGGCGACATCATCGGCGAGGCCCGTGCCGTCGGAGCGCGGGTGCACCTCGCCTCCGAGGACGTCATCGCCGACATCTCCACCACCGTCACCCCGCAGGGGCTCGTCGGGGTGTGCCGGTTCCTGGACACGCCCTTCGCGGAGATCCTCGCCGCCCGCCCCAAGCTCGTCGCGGTGCTCGCCAACGTGCGCGACCCCGGGAACGCCGGCACCGTGCTGCGGTGCGCGGACGCCGCCGGCGCCGAGGCCGTCGTACTGACCGACGCCTCCGTGGACCTCTACAACCCCAAGGCCGTACGGGCCTCCGTGGGATCGCTCTTCCATCTGCCGGTCGCCGTCGGGGTGCCCGTCGAGGAAGCGGTCGCCGGACTCAAGGACGCCGGGGTGCGCATCCTCGCCGCGGACGGGGCCGGGACCGACGATCTCGACGACGAACTCGACCAGGGCACCATGGGCGGGCCGACCGCCTGGGTGTTCGGCAACGAGGCGTGGGGACTCCCGGAGGAGACCCGCGCCCTCGCCGACGCCGTGGTGCGCGTCCCGATCCACGGGAAGGCCGAGAGCCTGAACCTCGCGACCGCCGCCGCCGTATGTCTCTACGCGTCGGCCCGTGCACAGCGCGCCTCCGGAGGGTGCCGCTCCGTCACCGAGAGCTAGTAAGGTGACCAGCTCGGGGCCCCTCAGCGTCATGAGAGGTGGGGTACGGGGATGAGTGTCGGCACGAGCAGCGCACCGGGTGACCGGGACGTGCGGCAGGGTCCCGCGTCCGGCCCCGGTGAACTCGCCGGACTCGGCATCGACCCCGACACGCTGCCCGACGGACTGGTCGTCGCCGACGAACAGGGCCGGGTCCTCTGCTTCAACGCCGCCGCCGAGCGCATCACCGCCGTCCCCGCCGCCGAGGCCCTCGGCCGCAGCCTCGACAAGGCCCTGCCGTTGGAGGACCTGGAAGGGCGGCGCTGGTGGCAGCTGACCGACCCGTACGGCGGCCTCGCCATCCGGAGCAGGCAGCCCGAGCGGAACCTGCTGCTGCCGGGCGGACGCGAGGTGCTGGTCACCGTCCAGTACGTCCGCGCCGAGCCCACCGGACCCGTCTCCCGGGTGGTCGTCTGTCTGCGCGACACCGAGGCCCGGCGCCGCACCGAGCGCAGCCACGCCGAGCTCATCGCCACCGTCGCCCACGAGCTGCGCTCCCCGCTCACCTCCGTCAAGGGCTTCACCGCGACCCTGCTCGCCAAGTGGGAACGGTTCACCGACGACCAGAAACGGCTGATGCTGGAGACCGTCGACGCGGACGCCGACCGGGTCACCCGGCTCATCGCCGAGCTGCTCGACATCTCCCGGATCGACTCGGGGCGCCTCGAAGTACGCCGCCAGCCCGTCGACATCGGGGCGGCCGTCGGACGGCACATCCAGGCGTACGTCGCCGCCGGGCAGACCGCCGACCGGTTCCTGCTCCGTATCCAGCAGCCGCTGCCGCAGCTCTGGGCCGACCCCGACAAGATCGACCAGGTACTCAGCAACCTGCTGGAAAATGCCGTGCGCCACGGCGAGGGAACCGTCACGATTGACGTCACGCCCGCCGCGTCCCCCCGGGAAGGGGAGGACATCGGCACATCGGTCACCGTGAGCGACGAGGGGCCCGGCATCCCGGAGGAGTCCATGAACCGCGTCTTCACCCGCTTCTGGCGGGGCAGCAAGCGCGGTGGCACGGGCCTCGGGCTGTACATCGTCAAGGGCATCGTCGAGGCCCACGGCGGTGCCATCACGGTCGGCCGCGGCCCCGGCGGCGGCGCCGAGTTCCGATTTACGTTGCCCGTGAGCACTCCGGCCTATCTGACCTGAGTGCCCGCGGGCGCATCCGTATACCTCCACCCCGTTAGACTCGGCCTTTGGCACCTTTGTGTCCTGCACACGGCCACCAGCGCCGGTCTAGGGGACCTTCAGCCAGCCAATCGGAAGCACGGGAAGAGATGTCGGCACCGAATAAGTCGTACGACCCTGTAGAGGTCGAGGCGTTGAAACCGGAAGAGATCGAGCGCATGCGGGACGAGGCGCTCGCCGCCTTCGCCGCCGCGGGCTCCCTCGACGCGCTCCAGGAGGCCAAGGTCGCCCACACCGGCGGCACCTCCCCGCTCGCCCTCGCCAACCGCGAGATCGGCGCCCTGCCCCCGCAGGCCAAGGCCGCGGCCGGCAAGCTGGTCGGCCAGGCCCGCGGCGCCGTGAACAAGGCGCTCGCCGGCCGCCAGGCCGAGCTGGAGGAGGAGCGCGACGCCCGCGTGCTGGTCGAGGAGGCGGTGGACGTCACGCTGCCGTACGACCGTGTACCGGCCGGCGCCCGCCACCCGCTCACCACCCTGTCCGAGCGCATCGAGGACGTCTTCGTGGCCATGGGCTACGAGGTCGCCGAGGGCCCGCAGGTCGAGGCCGAGTGGTTCAACTTCGACGCCCTCAACATCGGCCCGGACCACCCGGCCCGCGGCGAGGCCGACACCTTCTTCGTGCAGGGCCCCCAGGGCGGCACCGAGTCCGGCGTCGTCCTGCGCACCCACACCTCGCCGGTCCAGATCCGCTCGCTGCTCAGCCGTGAGCTGCCGGTGTACGTGATCTGTCCCGGCGTCGTGTACCGCACCGACGAGCTGGACGCCACGCACACCCCGGTCTTCCGCCAGGTCGAGCTGCTCGCCGTGGACGAGGGCCTCACCATGGCCGACCTCAAGGGCACCATGGACCACATGGTCCAGGCCCTGTTCGGCGAGGGCATGAAGACCCGGCTGCGGCCGAACTTCTTCCCCTTCACCGAGCCGTCCGCCGAGATGGACATGGTCTGCTACGTCTGCCGCGGTGAGTCCGTCGGCAACCCCGACCGCCCCTGCCGCACCTGCTCCTCCGAGGGCTGGATCGAGCTCGGCGGCTGCGGCATGGTCAACCCGCGGGTGCTCACCGCCTGCGGCGTCGACCCGGAGAAGTACAGCGGCTTCGCCTTCGGGTTCGGCATCGAGCGGATGCTGATGTTCCGCCACAACGTCGAAGACATGCGAGACATGGTCGAGGGTGACGTCCGGTTCACCCGGCCGTTCGGGATGGAGATCTGATGCGGGTCCCGCTTTCTTGGCTGCGGGAGTACGTCGACCTGCCGGCGACGGAGACCGGGCGTGACGTCCAGGCCAAGCTCATTTCGGCAGGCCTTGAGGTGGAGACCGTCGAGCAGCTCGGCGACGGCCTCAAGGGCCCCCTGGTCGTCGGCCAGGTGCTGACCATCGAGGAGCTGGAGGGCTTCAAGAAGCCGATCCGCTTCTGCACGGTCAACGTCGGCACCGCCAACGGCACCGGCGAGCCTCAGGAGATCGTCTGCGGCGCCCGCAACTTCGCCGTCGGCGACAAGGTCGTCGTCGTGCTCCCGGGCGCCGAACTGCCCGGCGGCTTCGCGATCGCCGCCCGCAAGACCTACGGCAAGACGTCCCACGGCATGATCTGCTCCAGCGACGAGCTGGGCATGGGCGACGACGGCACCAAGGGCATCATCGTGCTGCCGCCGGAGACCGAGGTCGGCAAGGACGCCATCGAGCTCCTGGAGCTGGTCGACGAGGTCCTGGACATCGCCGTCACCGCCAACCGCGGCGACTGCCTCTCCATCCGCGGTGTCGCCCGCGAGACCGCCATCGCCTACGGCCTGCCGCTGCGCGACCCGGCCCTCCTCGACGTCCCGGGCCCCAACGCCTACGGCTACCCGGTCCAGGTCTCCGAGCCGCTCGGCTGCGACCGCTTCACGGCCCGCACGGTCAGCGGCCTCAGCCCCGAGGCGCGCTCCCCGATCTGGCTGAAGCGCCGGCTGCAGAAGGTCGGCATGCGCCCGATCTCGCTCGCCGTCGACATCACCAACTACGTGATGATGGAGCTCGGCCAGCCGCTGCACGCCTACGACCGCACGCTGGTCCAGGGCACCATCGGGGTGCGCCGGGCCGCCGAGGGCGAGGAGATCGTCACCCTCGACGGCGCCAAGCGGAAGCTGCACGCCGAGGACCTCGTCATCACCGACGACCGCGGCCCCATCGGCCTCGCCGGTGTCATGGGCGGCGCCAACACGGAGATCGCGGACCACGAGGAGGGCGAGGGCACCACCGACGTCGTCATCGAGGCCGCGCACTTCGACGCGGTGTCGATCGCGCGGACGGCCCGCCGCCACAAGCTCTCCTCCGAGGCGTCCCGCCGCTTCGAGCGCGGCGTCGACCCGGCCGCCGCCGCGGCAGCGGCCCAGCGCACGGTCGACCTCCTCGTGCTCCTCGCGGGCGGCACCGCCGACGCCGGGGTCACCGAGGTCGCCACGCCGTCCGCGCCGCACACGATCGCGGTGCCGGCCGACCACCCGGACAAGGTCGCGGGCGTGGAGTACGGCCGCGAGACCGTCGTACGCCGCCTCCAGCAGGTCGGCTGTGATGTGTACGGGCAGGACGAGCTGATCGTCACCGTCCCGTCCTGGCGTCCCGACCTCACCGAGGTCAACGACCTGGCCGAAGAGGTCATCCGCCTGGAGGGCTACGAGAATTTGCCCTCCACGCTGCCCAAGCCCCCGTCGGGCCGCGGCCTGACCCACCGTCAGCGGCTGCACCGCCGCGTCGGCCGTGCACTGGCCGGTGCCGGGTACGTCGAGGCGCCGAACTACCCCTTCATCGGCGAGCAGGTCTTCGACCAGCTGCTGCTGGAGGCCGACGACCCGGCCCGCCGTGTCGTCAAGCTGACCAACCCGCTCAACGACGAGGAGCCCGCGCTCCGTACGTCGCTGCTGCCGGGCCTGCTCGGCGCTCTGCGGCGCAACGACGGCCGGGGCTCGCACGACCTGGCCCTCTTCGAGACGGGCCTGGTGTTCCTGCCGCGCGCGGAGCAGAAGGCCGCCGCCGCACTGCCGGTGGACCGGCGTCCCACCGACGAGGAGATCGCCGACCTCAACGCCGCACTGCCCGAGCAGCCGCGCCATGTCGCCGCGGTCCTCGCCGGGGCGCGCGAGCAGGCCGGCTGGTGGGGCAAGGGCCGTCCGGTGGACTGGGCCGACGCCATCGAGGCGGCGCGGGCGGTCGCCCGTGAGGCCGGGGTCGAGCTGCTCGTCCGCGGCGGTCAGTACGGGCCGTGGCATCCGGGACGCTGCGCCGAGCTGGTGGTCGTCGCCGAGGGTGCGGAGAAGGTCGTCGGTCACGCCGGTGAGCTGCACCCGCGCGTGGTGAAGGCCTTCGGTCTGCCCGCGCGGACGTCCGCGATGGAGCTGGACCTGGACGCGCTGGAGGCCGTCGGCGACGACACGCCCCAGGCGCCGAGCATCTCCACGTTCCCGGTCGCCACGCAGGATGTGGCGCTGGTGGTCGACAAGTTCGTACCGCATGCGGACGTCGAGGCGGCGCTGCGGGACGGTGCGGGTTCCTTGCTGGAGGCTATCCGGCTGTTCGACGTGTATGAGAACGCCGAGCAGTTGGGGGACGGGAAGAAGTCGCTGGCGTATGCGCTGCGGTTCCGTGCCGGGGATCGGACGCTGACGGTTGACGAGGCGTCGGCCGCGCGGGATGCGGCGGTGGCGTTGGCGGGGGAGCGGACCGGAGCCGTCCTGCGCGGCTGAGAAATCCGTTACCTCACTCGTTTGAGTGAGAACTCCCAGTGATCTGGCCCATCCGGGCCATGGCTCGACAGAATCGGACCGGCCTCTCGGGGTCGGTCCGATTCTGCTGTCTGGGCCTATATGGGGGGCCATCGGCATGATCCGTATCAGGGGTCGGGTTCCCCGCAGGGTGCTGGCGTTGGGGTTGCCCACCGCCTGGGGCGCCGTGGCGATCACCTACAAGATGACCTGCCCGCTCGCCCAGCAGACCGGGTTCGAGGCGCGGCTGGCCACCAGTGCCGTCTTCTTCGCCGTCGGCACCGGACTGATACTCCACGTCCGCAAGGCGCTGGTGCGTGAGCTGCGGCAGATCCGGCAGGTCGCCGGGGCCGCACAGAGCGCGCTGCTGCGGCCGCTGCCCCCGCGGATCGACGGCTTGGACATCGCAGCGGCCCAGCTGTCCGCGGACCGGGGCGCGTCCGTGGGCGGCGATCTCTATGAGGTCGTCGCCACCGAGCACGGCGTCCGCGCGGTCATGGGTGATGTGCGGGGCCATGGGCTCGCGGCCATGGGCACGGCCGCCGCCGTCCTGGGCAGCTTCCGTGAGGCCGTGCACGACGAGGCCGAACTCGGCTGTGTCCTACGGCGCCTTGAGCGGGCGCACGCCCGGCATCTGCGCGAACGGGCCCGCACCGAGCCGTGCGTCGCCGAGGAGTTCGTCACCGTACTTCTGCTGGAGATCCGCGAGGACGGAGCGCTCTACGCGCTCAACTGCGGTCACCCCTGGCCGTACCTCCTCAGTGGCCCCCGGGTGGACCCCCTCACCCGAGCGGATCCCCTCCCTCCGCTCGGGCCGTTCCCGCTGCCGCCCCACCTGCCCGCGCTACCCTGCGGCCACCTCCTCCCCGGCGAGACCCTCGTCCTCCACACGGACGGAGCCGAGGACGCCAGGGACGCGAACGGCCGGTTCTTCTCCCTGAGGGCGGCGCTGAAAAAGGCTGCGGATCAGGTCCCCCAGGCCCTGCTGGGCTCTGTTTTCACGGCGCTTCTGCGGCACACCACCGGCACCCCGAAGGACGACATCGCTTTACTGGTCCTTCGTAACGACCGTCGGCTGAAACGCGGTTCAGGGGCGCGGGGAACTGCGCGACCAGCCACAACGCACCCGCAGCCGACAACGCACCTCTAGTCACCCGGCGTTGGCCGGCGCAGCGCGACGCGGCGACGCCGTCCGCCCCGCCACGGAGTGTCGGGCAGGCAGCTGGGCGGACGGCGCGGAATCGGGCCGCCGCACTGTACGAGGGGGAGCCGGCGGCCCGGCCGGCCTCTTGCGAGGCATTTCAGTCAACCGGCTGGAAACTCTCCGCGACAGTGCGCGCACGCTACGGATTCGAGCACTCCGTTCACACCCCGTGTGAAGACACACCCACTACTCTGACGGCACCGAGCCACCCGGGGGGCATATATGCAGCCCAATACTCTGCTCGACGCGATCCTGGACGAGGCGGGGATCTCGCACGCGGGGTTGGCCGCACACGTGAACCAGGCGGGACGGGCGCGCGGGCTCGCGCTCCGGTACGAACACACCGCCGTGGCCCGCTGGTTGAAGGGCCAGCGCCCCCGCGGCCAGGTGCCCGACCTGATGTGCGAGGTGCTCGCCGCCCGGCTGCACCGCACCGTCACCCTCGACGACATCGGCCTCGGTGTCCCCGGTGAGCCCTCCACCCCGCACACCACCTCGCTGTCCGGCTTCGTGGAGCGGGCCACCGCCCTGTGGCGCTCCGACGAGCAGCAGCGTCCGCACATCCTGGGCGCCCCCGCGGTCACCGGTACGCCCGCCGTCATGCCGGTGTGGGAGTGGGAGAACCCGCCCGAGGACGTCGATGTGTCGCGTGGTGGGCGGCATCGGGTGACCGCCGGCGACCTGGAGATGCTGCGGGCCGCCCGGACGCACTACGAGCAGATGTACCGCAAGGCGGGCGGGATAGCGACCCGTACCCGGATCGTCGGGTTCCTGAACGCCGAGGCGGCGCCGTTACTGCGCGGCAGCTACACCGACGCCACCGGGCGCCAACTGCACCGGGCCACCGGCGGGTTGGTGGCGATCGCGGGGATCTGCGCGTACGACTCCGACGCGCACGGACTCGCCCAGCGGTACTTCCACCAGGCGCTGCGGCTGGCGAAGGCCAGTGGGGACCGGGGACTTGGCGCCTATGTGATAGCGCTGCTCGTCAACCAGGCGCTGTTCATGCGTGAGCACCGGCAGGCCGTGGCCTTCGCGGAGGCCGCGCTGCGGGCCGCGGGCAAGCACATCACCCCGGCCCTCGCCTCCGACCTGTACGCGATGCAGGCGAAGGCGTACGCGCACCTCGGCGACGGTACGAGCGCGTTGTCCTGCATCCGGCGTGCCGAGCAGGCCGCCGAACGCATCCGGCGCGGATACGAACCTGACGAAACGGGCTATGTCCAGCCGGGGTTGGTCAACGTCCAGGTGGCGGAGGCGCTGCTCAGTCTCGGCGAACTGGTGGCGGCGGGGGAGCATGCCGCGGCGGCCGTGGACAATCCCGCGCACGACCGCGGCCGGGTGCACCGGCTCGCGATGCTCAGCACGATCGAGCTGCGCCGGGGCAACGCCGACAAGGCGGTGGCCACCGCGGTGCAGATGGCCGAGCAGGCCCGCGGAATGGAGTCGCAGCGACTGCGCGACAGACTCAGGGCGGTGCGCGAGCACCTGGTCCGCAGCGGCTGCGCGGGCACGGCCGAGGCAGCCGAACTCATCGACGGAGCACTGCGCGTACCGCTGTAGGCAGGTTCCTGAGCACCTACACCCACCGTCCCTGCTGCGATATTGCCACTTACTCGACGGAAGGTGGCAGAACCGTGCAGTGGACGAAACAGAACGAACAAACTGTGTATGCAA
>JABFXD010000920.1 GCA_013361925.1 Streptomyces sp.
GGAACCGGCCTCCCGCCCCACCCGTCCCAGCGGCATGGACACACAGCGAATCACCCTCGCCGTCCTGACCGTCCTCCCGCTCGCCGCGGCCTGCGGGACCGAGCAGGCCGACGGCGGTTCGGTCAGCGCCGAGCGATCCGTCACCGGCGTCCACTGGAGCGTCGACAGCGTCACCGTCGACGGCACCACCCACCGGGCCCCCACCGGGGCGAACGTGACGATCGAGGACGGCAAGGCGGCCGGCAACTACGGCTGCAACCACTTCACCGCCAAGGTCGCCTTCGAGGACGGCGCCCTCCGGCTCAGCGACACCACGACCACGGAGATGGCCTGCGAGGAACGGCCCATGGCCTTCGAGACGACCCTCGCCCGCACCCTCGCGAGCAGCGCCCTGAAGACCGACGTCACGGGCGACCGGCTCACGCTCACCACCGACGGCGGCGACAGGGTCCGGCTGACCGAGGAGAAGGACGCCCCGCTCCACGGCACCCGATGGGACATCACCTCGCCCGCTCCCACCGGCGAGGCCCACCTCAGCTTCGACGAGAAGACCGGGAAGGTGACCGGCAGCCTCGGCTGCAACAAGGTGACGGCGACTGCCACGGTCCGCGACGGACATATCACCCTGGGCGCTCCCGCCACCACCCGAATGGTGTGCGACACCTCACTCATGAAGACGGAGAAGGCCCTCCTGGGCCTCTTCGACAGCACGGTGAAGTACGAACTGGATCATCGCGCCCTCACGCTGACCAGCGAAAACGGAAAAACCACCAACGCGGTCGCGGCCAAGTGATCCCTTAAAGGTCCGTATCCCCAATTCGGACCAGTGGTCGACCTCGCCTACACTCGGGGACGTGCCACGTGGTGACGGTCGACTCAATCATGATCTGCTCCCCGGCGAGAAAGGCCCCCAGGACGCGTGTGGCGTCTTCGGTGTCTGGGCTCCGGGTGAAGAGGTCGCCAAGCTCACTTACTTCGGGCTCTACGCCCTCCAGCATCGGGGCCAGGAATCCGCGGGTATCGCGGTCAGCAACGGCTCCCAGATCCTCGTCTTCAAGGACATGGGCCTCGTTTCCCAGGTCTTCGACGAGACCTCTCTCGGTTCGCTCCAGGGTCATATCGCGGTCGGTCACGCCCGCTACTCGACCACCGGTGCCTCCGTGTGGGAGAACGCCCAGCCGACGTTCCGTGCCACCGCGCACGGCTCGATCGCGCTCGGCCACAACGGCAACCTGGTCAACACGGCGCAGCTCGCCGAGATGGTCGCCGACCTCCCCAAGGACACCAACGGCCGCTCGACCCGGGTCGCGGCCACCAACGACACCGACCTGCTGACCGCGCTCCTCGCGGCCCAGGTCGACGAGGACGGCAAGCCGCTGACCATCGAGGAAGCCTCCTCGAAGGTCCTCCCGCAGGTCCGAGGCGCCTTCTCCCTCGTCTTCATGGACGAGCACACGCTCTACGCCGCCCGCGACCCGCAGGGCATCCGCCCGCTGGTTCTCGGCCGTCTGGAGCGCGGCTGGGTCGTCGCCTCCGAGGGCGCCGCCCTCGACATCTGCGGCGCGAGCTTCGTCCGTGAGATCGAGCCGGGCGAGTTCATCGCCATCGACGAGAACGGTCTGCGCAGCTCCCGATTCGCGGAAGCGAAGCCCAAGGGCTGTGTCTTCGAGTACGTGTACCTCGCGCGCCCCGACACCGACATCGCCGGCCGCAACGTGTACCTCTCCCGCGTGGAGATGGGCCGCAAGCTGGCCAAGGAAGCCCCGGTCGACGCCGACCTGGTCATAGCGACTCCGGAGTCCGGCACCCCGGCCGCCATCGGCTACGCGGAGGCGTCCGGCATCCCGTTCGGCGCCGGCCTGGTGAAGAACGCGTACGTCGGCCGTACGTTCATCCAGCCCTCCCAGACGATCCGGCAGCTCGGTATCCGCCTCAAGCTGAACCCGCTGAAGGAAGTCATCAAGGGCAAGCGCCTGGTCGTCGTCGACGACTCGATCGTGCGCGGCAACACCCAGCGGGCGCTGGTGCGGATGCTCCGTGAGGCGGGCGCCGCCGAGGTCCACATCCGGATCTCCTCGCCGCCCGTGAAGTGGCCCTGCTTCTTCGGCATCGACTTCGCCACCCGCGCCGAGCTCATC
>JABFXD010000784.1 GCA_013361925.1 Streptomyces sp.
CTGGTCGTGGACGACGACACGCGGGTCGCGCGGGTCAACGCCGCCTACGTCGCGAAGGTGCCGGGCTTCCATGTGGCGGGCGAGGCCCACAGCGCGGCCGAGGCGCTGCGTCAGGTGGAGCTGCTGCCCCGCGTCGACCTGGTCCTCATGGACCACTACCTGCCCGACGAGACGGGCCTTTCGGTCGTCCAGGAGATGCGTCGCCGGGGTCACCAGACCGACGTGATCATGGTGACTGCCGCGCGGGACGTCACGACCGTGCAGGCCGCGATGCGGCACGGGGCGCTCCAGTACCTGGTCAAGCCGTTCGCCTTCGCGGGTCTGCGCGCCAAGCTGGAGGCGTACGCCGAGCTGCGCCGTACGCTCGACGGCGGCGGCGAGGCCGAACAGGCCGAGGTGGACCGTATCTTCGGCGCCCTGTCCGCGCCGTCCGAGCCGGATCTGCCCAAGGGGCACTCCCCCACGACCGCGGAGCTCGTACGGCAGTCCCTGATGAACGCGGAGGGGCCTCTGTCGGCCCAGGAGATCGCCGACCGGACGGGGGTGAGCCGGCAGACCGCCCAGCGCTATCTGAAGCTTCTGGAGCGCACCGGGCGGGCCCGGCTCACGCTCAAGTACGGCGACGCGGGCCGCCCGGAACACCGTTACGTGTGGGCGACCCGCGCCTGAGGGCACGGCCCGTGGGGGCGGGGGAAGGAACCGTGCCCTCCCTTCTATACGGATGCCGTCGTCACAGGCGTCAGTCCGTGACCTTGTCCACGAACTCGGTCGTGTACGTCTTGTCGAGGTCGACGTCGGCCTTCTGGACGGCGGGGTTGAACGCCTTGAGCACCTTCTCGACGGTCTCGGGGCCGTTCTTCGGCATCACGCCGTCGTCGGTGAACATCGGCAGGGTGCTTTCGATGGCTGCCGCGTAGAGGATCTTGTTGCCCTGGGAGTAGTCGGCGGGCATCTTCTCGGCGATCTCCAGGGCGCTGTGTGTGGACATCCACTTGAGCGTCTTGACGAATGCATTGACCATCTTCTGGACGGTGTCCTTGTGTCCATTCACCCAGTCCGTCTGCATGTACAGACTTGACGACGGATACGGACCGCCGAGCGCCGCCTGGGATCCCGCGGGCGTGCGCATGTCGAGGAGGACTTTGCCCGCCTTCTTGTCCAGGATCGTCGCGACGGTCGGGTCGGTCGTCATGCCGCCGTCGATCGCGCCCTGCTGGAGCGCCGAGATGAAGGTCGGTCCGGCGCCGACGGCGACCGGCGTGAACTCGCTGACCTTCACGCCGTTCTTGACGGCGAGGTACTTGGTGAGGAAGTCGGTCGACGAGCCGAGACCCGTGACGCCCAGCTTCTTCCCCTTGAAGTCCTTGGGTGAGGTGATGTCGTCCGCCTTCTTGGTGGAGACGATCTCCACCTCGCCGGGCGCGTGCGAGAACTGCACCACGGACTCGACGTGCTTGCCCTTCACCTGGAGGTCGAGCGTGTGGTCGTAGAAGCCGACGGCGCCCTGGACCTGGCCGGAGACGAGCGCGGTCTCGGCCTGGACACCGGCGGGTTCGCTCAGCAGCTCCACGTCGAGACCCTCGGCGTCGAAGTAGCCGAGCCGCTGGGTCAGCATCGCGGGCAGGTAGATGACCTTGTCGAGGCCGCCGACCATGATCTTGACCTTCGTACCCTTGCCGTCGCCCTTGCTGCCGGAGGAGGCGGTACTGGCCGCGTCGTTGGCGCAGGCGGTGAGCGAGGAGAGGGCGAGCAGGCCGGCGGCGGCCAGGGCGGAGTATCTGGCGGTCTTGCGCATGAGGGTTCACGTCCTTGTGAAGGGAAGCAGGCGGAGGGGTGCCGGGGAGGCCTCGGGTCAGCTGTCGGAACCCGACGGCTTCCAGCGGAAGATGCGGCGCTCGGCGAAGGTGAGCAGCCCTTCGGCGACGAGCGCGACGACGGCGAGGATGACCATCGCGGCGTACACACCGGCCGCGTTGAAGGTGCCCTGCGACTGCGCGACGAGCAGGCCGATCCCCTTCGTCGCGCCGATGTACTCGCCGACGATCGCGCCGATGAGAGCGAAGCCGAAGCTCACGTGGAGGCTGGTGAAGATCCACGAGGTCGCGGACGGGATGACCACCTGGAGCGTCACCCGGCGGTCGCTCGCCCCGAGGATGCGGGCGTTGGCGACCAGGTTGCGGTCGACCTCGCGGGCGCCCTGGAAGGCGTTGAAGAACACCGGGAAGAAGACGAGCACGACCGCGGACGCGACCTTGGAGGCGGGCCCGAGGCCGAACCAGATCACGAAGATGGGTGCGAGGACGATCCTGGGTATGGAGTTGAGCACCTTGATGTATGGACCAAGCACATCGGCGAGAAAGGTGATCCGCCCCAGAGCGATGCCGAACACCACACCGGCGACCACGCCGAAGACCCAGCCGAGCAGCGCCTCGTGAAGCGTGGCCCAGATCTGTTCGCCCAATGATCCGAGCGCGGTCCCGTGGGTCACCCAGGTCCAGATCTGGTCCCAGATCTTCGTGGGCATCGAGAAGTTGAACGGGTCGATGACCTCGGCACGGGCGAGGATCTCCCACAGTCCGAGTACCACCACCAGGAGCAGCGCCCGGGAGGCGGCGACGACGATCCTGCGTCTCCGGGCGGCACGCGCGCGTGAATGAGCGCGGTCCGGCGGTGTCTTGGCCGTGTCGACGACCGGTGTGCTGATGACCTCAGGCGACATGGGCGGCACCTCTCTCGCGCGTGATGCGGACCTCTTCGCCGAGGGACTCCCAGATCTCGCGGTAGATCTCGATGAACCGCGGTTCCAGACGCACCGACTCGACCTTGCGCGGGCGGGGCAGGTCGATGTCGAAGACGTGTTTGACGGTGGCCGGCCCGGCCGTCATCACGACGACCCGGTCGGCCAGGGCGATGGACTCCTCCAGGTCGTGGGTGACGAACACGACGGAGGCGCCGGAGCCCTCCCACAGCTCCAGCAGTTCGTCCGACATCAGGGCCCGGGTCTGCACGTCGAGCGCCGAGAACGGCTCGTCCATCAGCAGGATCTCGGGGTCGTTGACGAAGGTCGCGGCGAGCGCCACGCGCTTGCGCTGTCCGCCGGACAGCTGGTGCGGATAGCGGTCCTCGAAGGCCGAGAGCCCGACCCGGGCCAGCCACTCACGCGCCTTCCGCTTCGCCTCCGCCTTCGGCACACCGCGAAAACGCGGGCCCGCCATGACATTGGACAGGACCGTGCGCCAGGGGAAGGTGGCGTCCTGCTGGAAGACGAACCCGACCTTGTCGCCCACGCCACGAACCGGCTCCCCGGCGACCACGACCTCGCCCTCTGAGGGTTCTTCGAGGCCGCTGACCAGGGTCAACGTGGTCGACTTACCGCAGCCGGTGGGCCCGACGACGGCCACGAACTCCCCACGCCGGACCGTGAGATCAAGTCCCCGGACCGCCGTGTGCAGGCCCCCTGACGGGGTCCTGAACGTCTTGCTCGCGCCCCGCAGCTCGATGACGGGGCTGGTGTCTGCGCTCATGGCCGGGGACGGTAGGCGCGACCCCGGTGACAGCAGCAGCCTTCTGAGCGCATGCCGTTCTTTTGCTTGCAACAGCCTGTTGTGCTCGTTTTGCGCGCGCTACAACAACGGAGCCGAAGCACGGGCGCACCGCTCGCCCGGCCGCCACGGAGAGAGGCCCGATGATTGACGTCCTGGTCGTGGACGACGACTTCCGTGTCGCCGAGATCAACGCCAAGTACGTGGGAAAGGTTCCCGGTTTCCGGGTCGCCGCCCGCGCCCACACCGCCGCGCAGGCCCTGGCGACCGTCCAGCGCGGCACCATCGACCTGGTCCTGCTCGACCACTACCTGCCCGACCAGACGGGCCTCGAACTCATCCACCGCATGCGCGAGCAGGGCCACGGCACCGACGTCATCATGATCACCGCCGCCGGCGACGTCACGACCGTCCAGACCGCGATGCGCCTGGGCGCCCTGCACTACCTCGTCAAGCCGTTCACCTTCGCCGCCCTGCGCTCCCGCCTCGACTCCTACGCCGCCCTGCGCCGCACCGTCGACCGCGTCGGCGGCCGCGGCATCGCAGGCCAGGAACAGGTCGACCGCATCTTCGGCGCCCTGCGCACCACCCCCGCGCCGCCGTCACCGGGCCTGCCGAGCGGCCACTCGGAGCCGACGACCGACCTCATCTGCCACGTCCTGCACCACGCCGACCACCCCCTGTCGGCCCACGAGGTCGCCGCCGAGACCGGCCTGAGCCGCTCCACCGCCCAGCGCTACCTCCGCCACCTGGAACAGGCCGGCCGCCTCCGCCTCTCCCTCAAGTACGGCGACACGGGCCGCCCCGAACACCGCTACGCCTGGGTGGCGCCCTGACGGCAGGGCCGCGGCTGCGGCTCTGCCCGTCGTACGACGATGAAGGCGCCGTACGACGAAGTAGGCACTGCCGGCGAACGCACCCTCCGGCATGGCAGGCGCCGTCCGCCGGTGAAGGCGCCGCTTCCTACGCGGCCCCTGCCCCCGTCAGCGACCGCACCTCGGTCTCCGCGTGCTTGGCCTCGTCGGCCACCTCCGCCGAGGTGACCGTGCCGAGCCAGCCGGCGACGAAGCCCAGCGGGATCGAGACGAGCCCCGGGTTCTGCAGCGGGAAGTACTGGAAGTCGACGCCCGGGAAGAGCGATTCGGGGCTGCCCGACACCACGGGCGACAGCAGCACGAGCACCATGGCCGGGATCAGCCCGCCGTACACCGCCCACACCGCGCCACGGGTCGTGAAGCCGCGCCAGAACAGCGAATAGAGCAGCACCGGCAGATTGGCGGAGGCGGCGACCGCGAAGGCGAGGCCCACCAGGAAGGCCACGTTGAGATCCCGGGCCAGCAGGCCCAGGGCGATCGCTACCACGCCGATGCCCACGGCGGCGACACGTGCCACGGCGACCTCGCTGCGGGGCTTGCTGTTCCGGCGCCGCAGGGACGCGTACAGGTCGTGGGCCACGGACGCGGAGGAGGCCAGGGTGATGCCGGCGACCACGGCCAGGATGGTGGCGAAGGCTACGGCGGCGACGATCGCGAACAGAACCGTTCCGCCGGTCGAGTCGGCGCCGCCGCCCAGGTCGAGGGCCAGCAGCGGAACCGCCGTGTTCCCGGCCGCGTTGGATCCCCGCACCGCTTGCGGCCCCACGATCGCGGCCGCCCCGAAACCGAGGACGATCGTCATCAGATAGAAGCCGCCGATGAGCCCGATCGACCAGACCACGGAACGGCGCGCCGCCCGTGCCGTCGGCACGGTGTAGAAGCGCGACAGGATGTGCGGCAGCCCCGCGGTGCCCAGGACCAGTGCCAGCCCCAGGCTGATGAAGTCGAGGCGCGCGGTCCAGTCCCCGCCGTACTTCAGCCCGGGCGCCAGGAACTTCTGACCATGTCCACTGCGTTCGGCCGCGCTGAGCAGCAGTTGGTCGAAGTCGCCGTGAAAGCGCACCAGGACGAGCACGGTCAGGGCGATGGTGCCGCCGAGAAGCATGACCGCCTTCACGATCTGAATCCAAGTGGTGGCCCGCATCCCTCCCAACGACACATAGATCACCATCAGCGCGCCGACCCCGATGACGGTCCAGGTCTGCGCCGCCTCACCGGTGCCCCCGAGCAGCAGCGCCACCAGGCTCCCCGCACCCACCATCTGCGCCACCAGATACAGAACGGACACGGTGACCGAGGAGGTTCCCGCCGCGATCCGCACCGGCCGCTCACTCATCCGCGCGGCCACCACGTCGGCCAGCGTGAACCGTCCGCAGTTGCGCACCAGTTCGGCGACGAGGAACAGCACCACCAGCCATGCCACCAGGAAACCCACCGAGTACAGCATCCCGTCGTACCCGAAGAGCGCGATGAGCCCGGAGATCCCCAGGAACGACGCCGCCGACATGTAGTCGCCCGCGATGGCAAAACCATTCTCCATCGGCGAGAACAACCGCCCGCCCGCGTAGAACTCCTCCGCGGAGCCATGGCGGTTACGACTCACCCACGTCGTGATCGCCAGAGTGACCGCGACGAACGCGCTGAACAGCAGCAACGCCAGCGTCTGATGATCGGCCGTCACGACGTACCACCCCGGATCCCGCGCGTCAGCTCCTGGGTGTCCCAGCGCAGCTCCAACGCCGCCCGATCCCTACGCAGTCGCGCATGCCGGGCATACGCCCAGGTCAGCAGGAAGGTGGTGAGGAACTGGCCCAGTCCCGCGACCATCGCCACGTTCACCGCGCCCGCCACCGGTCGAGCCATCAGCCCCGGCGCGGTCGTCGCGGTCACGACGTACCCCACGTACCAGCCGAAGAACCCGATGAACGCCGGCACCACAAACCGTCGGTACCGACTGCGCACCTCCTGGAACGCCGCGCTGCGCTGCACCTGGAGATACACCTCCGCGGCCGCGTCCTCACGCCGCGTACGCCCGGTCTCGGCGACGGACAGCGGCACCGCCGCACCGGCGTCGTTCAACTCCCCCCAGCCGGACGCGAGTGCGTCGTACCAGGGGTCGTCGTACCTCACGGCTGCGGGCGCCTCGGAGAGAGCCGGGTCGAACCCGTCGTGGCCCTCGGTCGCACTTTCGGGGTCACCCCCGCCGCCGCGGGGACGACCGTTGCTTGACTGCATGCCCAAGGATGGACAGAACGGGAAGATCCCCGACTCTTCTTCTCCTCACGCTTCACCCCATCAGGTGATTCAACCCGCGGGAGGCCGCACAAGTCCCTTCGCATAGGCGTAACGCACCGCCTGTGCCCGGTCCTTGAGCCCGGTCTTGGAGAACATGTTGTTGATGTGGGTCTTCACGGTCGCCGTGGAGACATGCAGCCTGCGGGCGATCTCCTGGTTGCTGAGGCCTTCGGCGATCAGCAGCAGCACCTCCGTCTCCCGCCCGGTGAGCCCGTCCGGCGGCTCCGTGGGCTCGGCCGGCCGGGGTTCGGGTTCCGACAGCCGCTCCAGGAGACGCCGTTGGACGCTCGGCGACAAGCCCGCGTCCCCGGACAGCACACTGTGCACCGCCCGCACGATCTCGTCGCCGCCCGCGTCCTTGGTGAGATAGCCGCGCGCTCCCGCCTTCAGGGCCGGGAACAGCGACTCGTCGTCCCCGAACGTCGTGAGCACCACCACCTGCGTCCCCGGATGCTCGGCGCGGATCCGCCGGGTCGCCTCCACTCCGTCGCAGCGGGGCATGCGCAGGTCCATCAGCACCACGTCCGGTGCGAGTTCGGCGACGAGCCGCACCGCCTCGTCCCCGTCTCCGGCGGCTCCGACGACCTCGACCCCCGGCAGCAGCCCGAGCAGCATCACGATGCCCTCCCGGACGACGGTCTGATCGTCCGCGACCACCACCCGAGCGACCTTGCCGCCGACCTCCTCCGTCATACGGGCACCTTCAGCGTCACCGCGAATCCCTCCTCCTCCGGCCCTGCGTCCAGCGATCCGCCGAGCAGCTCGGCACGCTCCCGCATGCCCAGCAGACCGTACCCGCCTCCCGCGGCGGTGAGGTCGCCCGGCGAGCCCCCCGAGTCCCGTACGTCCAGGGTCACTTGATGCTGCCCGTAGTCCAGTCGGAGCCGCACCTTGGCGCCCGGCGCGTGCTTGCGGACGTTGGTCAGAGCCTCCTGCGCGACCCTTCGCACGGCCTGCGAGGCCTCGGCCGGCAGCGCTCTGCGCTCACCCGTAATGGTGACCTCGGCCCCCACGGTCGTGCCCACGAGCTGGGCCAGGAAGTCCTCCAACGGGGTCAGCTCACCACGCAGGGCGGAGAGTGCCTGTCTCGTCTCGGTGAGGCCGTCCCGCGCCATCCCCCGCGCCGCCACGACCCGTTCGAGGATCTGGTCCCGGTCCGCTCCCCTCTCGATCAGCAGCCGGGCGGCCTCCAGATGCACTAGCTGCGCCGAGAGGCTGTGGGCCAGCACGTCATGGATCTCCCGGGCGATACGAGCCCGCTCGGCGAGCGCCGCCGACTCCGCCTCGGCCGCCCGCGCGGCCCGCTCCTGGGAGAGCAGCCGCTGGGCACTGCCCCGGGCCTCGGCGTCGAGGCGCAGCGTGTACCCGGCGAGGGCCAGCCCCAGACAGGTGACCACGGTCGTCAGCACATCGTCGTCGTTGAGGGCCCCGTAGGCACCGAGCGCCGCCGCCGTGACCGGCGCGGCGGCGGTCAGGGGCAGCCGTTCCAGAGCGGCGACAGCGGACGCGCACCAGATGACGAGGGCCGGCACCGGCAGCCCCGACGCCTGGGCCACGATCGCGACGCCCTGGAGGAGACCCCACGACACCAGCGAGAGCCAGAGCCGGTGCTGAAGTGTGGCGCGGTAGAAGGCCCAGGCCAACAAGGCGGCCAGGGCGAACCCCCCGGCACCCGCGGCGATTGTCCAGCCGTGGGCGGAGCTGCTTGTCAGGGCACCCCACAACAGCAGGGAGACGAGCAGCAGCCTCACCGCCCAGGCGAGCACGCGTCGGGGCCGTGAGATCCCCTCACGCCCGAGCGCCTCCCGGGACGGCCAGCGTGTCCAGGCGTTCTCCTTCACACACGCTCCTTCCAGGCACGCCGGGGCATGTCGTCACCGTACGCCGCGCCTCGGACGGGAGCCGTGCGAGAGGACGAGGACCGAGCCCGCCACGCGAGGATTCCGGAGCGGACGAGCAGTGTGGCAGCCAGGGCGAGGAGCAGGGCGGACGATTCCTGGTGGATGCCGAGCGCGGCGCCGAAGGCGTAGAGGCCGACGCGCAGGGCTATGCCGATGAGCCAGACCAGCCCGCTCGCCTTGGTGCTCCTGCTCCACACGGCGCCGTCGGGCTCCGTCCAGATGCGTGAGGTCCAGGCCCAGGCCGCTCCAATGGCGAGACCGATGAGCAGCTCGGCCGTGAGCAGGGCGATCGACGCGGTGTGGTGGTGGGTGTCTATGAGGCCGGGCTCCCTCAGCGCGACGACGCCGAGCACGACCGGCAGCAGCCACCAGCGCCGTTCCGTGTCGATCCGCTGCGCGCGGAACTGGCGTGCCACCACCACGACGACAACGGCCGCGATCAGGAATCCGTCGACCAGCCCGGACATCAGAGCCTCCGTGAGCGAAGAGGGACGCTGCCGGCAGCGAGCGCTGCCGACGCCTTCGACGCTACGGAAATTCGCTGGTCAGG
>JABFXD010000323.1 GCA_013361925.1 Streptomyces sp.
GCTCAACAAGGACCGCGTGCAGCCCGACGGCTCCAAGCTCTCCGAGGCCAGCCTCATCCGCCCCGGCTGGATCATGGAGATGCCGGGTGACGCTCGGGGTGGCGACCTCGTGGAGATGCCCGCGGAGGCCGGTGGCTCCGCCGCACAGCAGCAGGTTCACGACTACGGCCAGACCGGCGATCACGCGCAGGGTGGAGACCACGCGCAGGGTGGCGGCCAACAAGGCGGCTCCTCCCACGTATCCCTCCCCGAACAGCGCCCCGCCCCCGACCAGCAGCCCAGCCACCCGCAGCAGCACGCCGCCTCCGCCACCGACGAGTCCTCGGCCTTCGGCCTCCCGCAGGCCCTCATCGGCGCCCCCCTCCTCGCCGCCGGCCTCCTCGGCGCCCTCGGCCGGCGTCGCCGTCAGGCCCTGTGGCAGTCGGCGTTCGGTGCCGTCGGCGGGCGGCGCGGCATGGAGCCGCCCACGCCGACCGGGGACGCCGCCGACGCGCAGGACGCGCTCCTCGTGGGCGCCGACCCCGAAGGCGTACGGCTGCTCGACCGCTCCCTGCGCGGCCTCGCCGCGTCCCTCGGTGCCGAGTCCCGCCCGCTGCCCACCGCGTACGCGGCCTGGCTCGGCGGCAACGGTGACCTTCATCTCCAGCTCGCCCAGCCGTCCGGCAACCCGCCCGCGCCCTGGCAGCTCGGGCAGGACCAGACGTTCTGGATGCTCGCGCGCAGCGACGCCGAGCGGTACGAGGACACCGACGCCGCCGCCCCGTACCCCGGCCTGGTCAGCCTCGGCACCATGGACGACTCCCGGCTGCTGCTGAACCTGGAGTCCGTGCCCGGCATCGTGTCCCTCTCCGGCAGCGAGGCCGACCGTGCCGCCGTCTTCGCCTCCGTCGCCGCCGAACTCGCCACCAACGGCTGGTCGGACCGGATGACCATCACCCTCGTCGGCTTCGGCGAGGACCTCACGCCGCTCGCCCCCAACCGGCTCCGGCACATCGACGGCATCGACGACCTCGTCGAGACCATGGAGGCCGAGACGCGGCAGCGACGGGGGGCGCTCGGCGCCGCCGGTCATGACTCCGTGCTCACCGGGCGCACCGGGCCCGCCCAGCACACCCGTTGGGCCCCGCACCTCGTCCTCCTCGCCGCCGAGCCCTCCGCCGAGGACGCGATGAAGCTCGCCGAACTCGCCGCCGACGCCAGCCGTCTCGGCATCGGCTACCTCGTCGGCACCGACAGCGGCGATCTCCCCGGCGCCGCCTGGGAGATGGAGGTCACCGGCGAGGGCAAGCTGCTCGCCCCGCTGCTCGGCCTCGAACTCGACGCCCAGCTGCTGCCCGTGCCCTTGCAGCGCGCGGTCGTCGAGCTGTTCGTCGAGTCCGACCCGGAGCGCGAACCGCAGGGACCGGCCACCGCGCCGCCGTTCCTCGTCGACATCAGCGAGCAGGGCCGGCCCGCCGTCTACGCGCGGCTCGTCGGGCCGTACGAGATCATCGGCCTCGACACCCCCGACGGCGACCGGAGCGCCCTCCTCCATGAGGCGCTCGCCCTGCTGCTCCTGCACCGCGAGGGCGTCCACCCCCGCGTGCTGTCCTCGGCGCTGTGGCCGCGCGGTGTCACGGACGACGTCCGCGAGGCCCTGCTGGAGCGGCTGCGCGCCTGGCTCGGCACCGATCCCGACGGGGCGCCCCGCCTGAAGACCGACTCCACCGGGCGGCTCACCCTCGCCAAGTCCGTCGTCTCCGACCTCGACGTGCTGCGCTCGCTCTACCACGAGGCCACGCAGGGGCGTGGCGTCGACAGCCGCGCGGTGCGTGGCCGGCTGCTCACCGACGCGCTCGTCCTCGTCCGCGGGCCGCTGCTCGCCGACCGGCCCGAGGGCCGCTACCGGTGGCTGACCCACGAGATCATCGACGCCCAACTCCCGTTGCTCGTCGCGGACATCGGTCTCGCGCTCTCCGAGTTCCACCTGGTGAAGGACCGCGCGGAGAAGGCGATCGAGGCCCTGAACGCGGCGCTCAACTCGGCCCCCGGCGACGAGCGCCTGTGGCACGAACTGCTCCGCGCCACCCACTCCACCGGCGACACCGCCCGCCTCCAGGCCCTCGCCGCCGACCTCATCTCCCGCAGTGGCGCCCGCGGCCTGCCGCCGCGCACGGAGGCACTGCTCGACGAGCTCCTGCCGACGTGGCGCGACGGCGTCGCGGCCGTGGGATGAGCATCTGGCTCCTCGTGGCGGCCGCCGCGCTGTGGGGCGCGGCGGCGGGCGCGCTGCTGCCGCGAGCCGCCTACCGGTTCTCGGCCCCGGCGGGGGAGCCGTGGCGGGAGGCGTGCCCCGAAGGCCATCCGGTACGGGGGTGGCTCGGCCGCGGCCGATGCGCCCTGTGCCCTCAGTCCTACGGTCCCCCCGCCGCCCTTCTCTCCCTCGTCACCGCCCTCGTGTGCGCCGCCCTCGCCGCCGCCACCGGCACCCGCCCCGAGATCGGCGTCTGGCTGCTGCTCGCACCGGTCGGCGTGCTGCTGGCGGTCGTGGACCTGAAGGTGCAGCGCCTCCCCGACCCGCTCACCCTCCCCTTCGCCGCCGCCGCGCTCGTCCTGCTCGGCGCGATGTCCTTCGTCCCCGAGCACACCGGCGACTGGCCGCACGCCGCCCTCGGCGCCCTCGCCCTCGGCGGCGGTTACTTCGTCCTCTTCCTCATCAACCCGGCCGGCATGGGCTTCGGCGATGTGAAGCTGGCGCTCGGCGTGGGGGCGGTGCTGGGCTGGTACGGCTGGCCGACGGTCATGCTCGGTACCTTCGCCGGGTTCCTGCTGGGGGCGCTGTACGGCGGTGCGCTGATCGTCGTACGCAAGGCGGGCCGGAAGACGGCGATCGCGTTCGGCCCGTTCCTGATCATGGGGGCCTTCCTGGGCGTACTGATCGGGGCGTACGCGGCCTGACGTCGGCCCTGTCGGTGCCCTGGCGTAGGCTGGCCGAGTCCGCGCACATGGATGCTTCCGTCCACAACCCTTGACGAAAGGGACGCTCCGGTGACCGAGAAGGCCGACCTTCAGTCCGTCCTCGACCGCGCCGCCGCCGGTGGGCGGATCACCCCTGAAGAGGCGCTCGACCTCTACCGCGACGCCCCGCTGCACGCGCTGGGCTCCGCCGCCGACGCCGTACGACGCCGTCGGTACGCGGGTACGGAGCACATCGCGACGTACATCATCGAGCGGAACATCAACTACACGAACGTGTGCGTCACGGCGTGCAAGTTCTGCGCCTTCTACGCGCCGCCGAAGGACACGAAGAACGGCTGGACGCGCGACCTGGACGACATCCTGCGGCGCTGCGCCGAGACCGTCGAGCTCGGTGGCACCCAGATCATGTTCCAGGGCGGGCACCACCCGGACTACGGCGTGGAGTACTACGAGAAGCACTTCGCCGCCATCAAGGAGGCGTACCCGCAGCTCGTCATCCACAGCCTGGGGGCGAGCGAGGTCGAGCACATGGCCCGCATCTCCAAGGTGAGCGTGGAGGAGGCGATCCAGCGGATCCACGCCGCGGGCCTCGACTCCTTCGCGGGCGCCGGTGCGGAGCTGCTCCCCGAGCGTCCGCGCAAGGCCATCGCGCCGCTGAAGGAGAGCGGTGAGCGCTGGCTGGAGATCATGGAGACGGCTCACCGGCTGGGTGTCGAATCCACCTCCACCATGCTCATGGGCACGGGCGAGACCAACGCCGAGCGCATCGAGCACCTGCGGATGATCCGTGACGTACAGGACCGGACCGGGGGCTTCCGGGCCTTCATCCCGTACCTCTACCAGCCGATGAACAACCACCTCAAGGGCCGCACCCAGGCCACGATCTTCGAGTACCTGCGGATGATCGCGATCTCCCGGCTCTTCATGGACAACATCGCCCACATCCAGGGCTCCTGGCTGACCACCGGACAGGACGCGGGCCAGCTGACGCTGCACTACGGCGCGGACGACCTGGGCTCGGTGATGCTGGAGGAGAACGTCGTCTCGGCGGCCGGTGCCAAGCACCGCTCCAACCTCCAGGAAATGATCGACATGATCCGCACGGCGGGCCGCACCCCGGCCCAGCGTGCCACGACGTACGAACACCTCGTCGTCCACGACGACCCGGCGAACGACCCGGTCGACGTGCGCGTCCAGTCCCACATCTCGTCCACGGCGATCGAGGGCGGCACGGCTCACCCTGAGCTGAAGATCCTCGCCTCCAACTAGTGCGCACACTGCATGCGGCGGACGAGGTGCGGTACACGTGGACCTCTGAGCCGATCAAGGGCGGCGCCGTCCTGGTGGACCGGGACAGGATCGCCGCCCTGGGCACGCTGGACGAGCTGCGCGAGCGGTTTCCGGATGCCCGCGTCCGGGTCTGGCCGGGCGTCCTCGGCCCCGCCCGTAACTTCGTGAGCCCGCTTCCGGAGGCCCCGAGCCCGCGCGAGATCATCCACGCCGTACTGAAGTCGGGCGCGACGACGATCCTGACGGAGTACGCCGAGACGCCCGGACTCCGCGCGGCGGCCGAGCGGAACGACGTACTGATGGTCCCGCGCGCCCAGGCGACACCGCTCAGGGAGGCCGGCCGCGCGGACTTGGCGGTCTTTGCCGAGAACGGCGAGTGCATCGCAACGGTCTGCGCCGGGCGCCTGGTACACAGGCGACGTTGACGACGCCGCTGAGGGGCGCGGGGAACTGCGCGATCAACCCCCACCGCCCCGCACCCAAAAACTACGAAAACGCCTTCCCGAACGCCCCCGAACTCTGCTCCACCCCACTGCAACTCGTCAGGGCATCCTCGTCCCCCGTACATTCCTGATCCCGGAACGTCGACCACATCGACACCCACCCCACCCCCTTCTCCTCCGCGAACTCCCGTACCTGAGCGGCATCCGACAGCGTGAACGTCTCCCCGTCCACGTCATTCGTGCCGATCATCGACGTGAGCGCCATCCCACCCCACGCCGTCGCGGCCGACGTACCGAAGACGTCCCGCAACTGCGTGTGCGCCGCCTTCGCCGCGGTGATCGCGTAGTCGCCCATGTCCCCGTCGTAGGACTCCGCGTAGTTCATGGTCATGAGATTGACCGAAGCGACCTGCACCGCACTGTTGTTGGCCGACTCCAGCAACGCGAGGGAGTCGTCGTCCAGCCCCGAGGGCATCACCGGAAGCGTGAAGACGACGCTCACGTCACTCCGCTCCTCCTGGAGCAGCGCTATCGCCTCCGACCGCAGCTCCACCGAGTCGGAGTCGGTCAGCGCGTCACCCTCGATGTCGAAGTCGGCCTGGGTGGAGCCGGCCGCGTCGAGCGCCTCGCCGTACGCCTCCGCCAGCTCCTCCGCGCTGTCGCACGTCTCCGCCAGCTCCTCACCGGACGCCCCGCCGAAGGAGACCCGGACGCTCGCCCCGTCGTCCTTGAGCGCCGAAATCCGGGAGCCCACGGCCGAGTTGTCGATCGCCGTCGTACCGTTCCACTTAGGGGTGCAGCTGCTTCCGTCCGAGATCACGAACGCCAGGTTGTACGTCGCCGGCGATCCGGCGGAGTCGAGGTCGGAGGCTTCCGTCGCGCTGACGTAGGGGGCGTAGGAGGTGCTGGACGACGGCTCCGAGGAGGTGGCCGACGGGGCCGCGGACGTCTTGCTCGGGGCAGCGTCGGGCGCCGCGCCGGTGTCGGCCGAGCACCCCGCCGTGGCCAGGGCAAACAGGCAACCGAGCCCCGCCGCCGGCCTCAGGAAACGCCGCATCGCGCATGCACCCGCTCTCGTGATTTCTGTCTCAGGATGGAAACAAACTGTGTTTCTGAAGTGGAAATGTCTCACACGCGGCTGGGCTTCATGAGGACAGTATTCGCATAGCGGGTCCATGGGCTGGGTCGAGCAAAACGGGCCAACCGGTCACTGAAACGGCGCATTCAACTCTATTCACCCCGGCCCGGGTTGCGCAGGCGTTCCAGCGAACTCTCAGAGAAGGGACAGGTTAAGGCGTTTCTCATACGTGTCTCACATGGGAACCCGAGTTTCTGACACATAAAGCCTCCCTAATATCCGGGGAATGCATTCCGAGCCTGCCATCGAAAACCGCGCCCCGCGTGGTCGCCGCCGCAAACGCGGCAACGGGTCCGACGACGAGGGGCCCGTGTTCGTTGACAACTCCGGACGCCGCTCGAAGCTGCTGCGCCGGATCGGTGTCCTCGTCGGCGTCCTGTGCCTCGGGTACGCCGTCGTCCTGGGCCTGGCCTTCATGGGAATCGGCACGTCGAGCCCGTCCTCGCTGCTGCCCTTCGGCGGCGGCCAGGGCGGACCGGCCGGCCAGAGCGGCACCGGTCCGGGCGTCCGCCAGCAGGGCGGCGTCGGCAACGTCGTACGGCCCAGCGGCAGCCCACCCGCCCTGCCCTCGGGGGTCCCCACGCCGTCCGCGTCCGTGAACGCGTCCGCCAACGCGTCCGCGAACGCCAACTGACCGGAGCGCAGGGACCGTTATGACCACGACCACGACATCCCACCGGGGCCGGCGCCGCGCCCCCTCCCGTATCGGGCGCGCTGCGGGCAAGGCGGCTGCGCTGCAGAAGCCGCGCGTCCTGCTCGCCCTGCTCCTTCTGCTGGCGCTCACCAGCGTGATGCTGCTCGACGGCTATCTGCGCGCCGAGGTCGGCGGCGACCAGCGCGTCCGCGACGGGGCCAGCTCCAGCAAGGTCCCGGACAAGATCCTGGGCGGCGGGCCGATCCTCAGCTTCCGCGGCGGACAGGCCACGACGGTCTCCGTGCCGGACAAGACCATCGCCCTGACCTTCGACGACGGCCCCAACCCCACCTACACCCCGCAGGTGCTGGAGATCCTGGAGAAGTACGACGTCCCCGCCACGTTCTTCGTGGTCGGCTCGATGGTGTCGCGCTACCCCGGCATCGTGAAGGACATGGTCGAGCAGGGCAACGAGGTGGGCATCCACACCTTCACCCACGTCGACCTCTCCTACCAGAGCGACGCCCGCGTCAACCGCGAGATGCAGCAGACCCAGCTCGCGCTGGCGGGCGCGGCCGGCATCACCACCACGCTGTTCCGGGCGCCGTACTCCTCGGAGACGGACGCCATCGACAACTACAGCTGGCCCGTCTACCAGAAGCTCGGCGAGGACGGTTACACCAGCGTCTTCGTCGACACCGACAGCGACGACTGGAAGAAGCCGGGCGTCTCGAAGATCGTGAAGTGGGCGACGCCGTCCAAGAGCGACGGGGCGTCGGTGCTGTTCCACGACGCGGGTGGCGAGCGCTCGCAGACCATCAAGGCGCTGCCGACGTACATCGAGAAGATGAAGGCGAAGGGCTACACCTTCACCACCATCAGCGGGGTGCTGGAGAAGGAGCAGCAGCAGCCTGCTGGGCAAGAGGCCATGGGAGTCGGCACCGGCACCGGCACCGGCGTGAACACCCTCCAGGCCGCCCACCGCGAGGCCACCGGCGCCACCCTCTACGAGGGCAAGGCCCTCATCGGAGCCGTCGCCGTCGCGGAGTGGGCCGTGCCCGCGCTCTCGGTCGGGCTGATGGTCGTCGGTGTCGCCGTCATGGGCCGGTTCGGGATGATGCTGATCCTCGCCCGCCGCCACTACAGACAGCGCAACAAACGCCGCTTCAGCTGGGGCCCGACCGTCACCGGCCCGGTGAGCGTGATCGTCCCGGCGTACAACGAGAAGGAGTGCATCGCCAACACCCTGGAGTCGCTGGCGCAGAGCACCCATCCCATCGAGATCATCGTCGTCGACGACGGCTCCACGGACGGCACCTCGGAGATCGCCCGCGCCGCGGCCGACAAGCTCGGCATGCACAACGTCCGGGTCATCCGGCAGGAGAACGCGGGCAAGCCCGCCGCTCTCAACAACGGTGTCCGCAACGCCAGTTACGACATCGTCATCATGATGGACGGCGACACCGTCTTCGAACCGGACGCCGTGCACCAGCTGGTGCAGCCCTTCGCCGACCCCGAGGTGGGCGCGGTCGCGGGCAACGCCAAGGTCGGCAACCGCGACACGGTCATCGGCGCCTGGCAGCACATCGAGTACGTGATGGGCTTCAACCTCGACCGCCGCATGTACGACCTGCTGCGCTGCATGCCCACCATCCCGGGCGCGATCGGCGCGTTCCGCCGTGACGCGGTGCTCCAGGTCGGCGGGATGAGCGAGGACACCCTCGCCGAGGACACCGACATCACCATCGCCATGCACCGCGCGGGCTGGCGGGTCGTCTATCAGGAACACGCCAAGGCGTGGACGGAGGCGCCCGGTTCGCTCAAGCAGCTGTGGTCGCAGCGCTACCGGTGGTCGTACGGCACCATGCAGGCGCTGTGGAAGCACCGCAAGTCCCTGACGGACAAGGGGCCTTCGGGCCGCTTCGGCCGGGTCGGCATGCCGCTGGTGGTGATCTTCCAGATCGTCACACCGGTCTTCGCGCCGCTCATCGACGTCTTCACCGCGTACTCGATGATCTTCATCGACTTCCGGGCCGCCCTGCTGGCCTGGCTCACGGTGCTGGGCATACAACTGGTCTGCGCGGCCTACGCGTTCCGCCTGGACAAGGAGAAGTACCGGTACCTGCTGATGATGCCGCTCCAGCAGCTGGCCTACCGGCAGATGATGTACCTCGTCCTCATCCACTCCTGCATCACGGCGCTGACCGGCGGCCGGCTCAGGTGGCAGAAGCTCAAGCGGACCGGCGAGGTCGGGACCCCGGCGGGGGTGAGCTGAGATGAGCTGGGAGCAGCAGGAGTATCAGCAGCAGGGCTATCCGCAGCAGCCGTACCCGCAGCCGTCGTACCCGCAGCAACAGGGATACGACTACGCGTACGGCGGCTATCAGCAGCCCCAGTACGTGCAGCCGCCGCAGTACGCGCAGGAGCCGTATCCGCAGCAGCAGTACGTCGACTACGGGCCGCAGACGGCGCCCCTCCCGGTCGTCGACCCGGAACCGGAGCCCGAAGTAGCGGTCGTAGGGGAAAGACCTGCGGAGCCGGCGGCGGAGGAGAAGCCGCCGTCCAAGCCCGCCGGTCGCGACCGCTACTTCGACACCCTGCGGGCCGTCGCCCTGATCCGTGTCGTCACCTATCACACCTTCGGGTGGGCCTGGTGCGGCATG
>JABFXD010000035.1 GCA_013361925.1 Streptomyces sp.
AAACGCCTGTCGGTCCGGCTGCTCGTCGCCTCGGTGCTGATCGCCGTGTGCTCGGTGGCGGCGACCGCGTGGCTGGCGGTGGAGACGACCACCCGGGCACTGCGGGCCGAACAGGGCCAGGTGCTCGCCGAGGACATGGACGTCCTCGCCCGGCTGAGCGGATACGCGGCGACCCACCCGACGTGGCAGGGAGTCGACGCGCTCGTCCGGTCCCTGTCCGAGAAGACCGGCCGCCGGATCGCCCTGACCACCACCGACCGCACCACCCTCGCCGACTCCGCGCCGGCCGGCACCTCCCTGCCGCCGCGCGCCGCCGCCACCGTCGACCCCCTGCGCACCGACACCTACACCGAGCGCGGGGCGCAGCGCAGCGGCGTCGATCCCCGCGTGGTCGGGCCGTACCTGGTGACCGAGCAGGAGAGCGTCAAGCTGGGGAAACTGGCCCTGGTGCGGCAGAAGTGCTTCGCCCGGTTCGGCATCGAGACCAGCATCGTCGAGACACCCAGCGGGCGGCCGGTCCTCAGCAACGACGACGAGGTGCCGACCGACTGCGCCGACGGACGGCTCAACACCCCCACCCCCAGCGAGGAGAAGGCCCTCACGGACCTGACGGAACGGGCCCGCGACTGTCTGGGCCGGCACGACGTGAAGTCCGCGAAGGCGCTGTTCGTCCACCTCGACTTCGTCGAGCGGAGCCTCGGAGGCCGCTACGAGCTGGGGAAGATCGACGTGCCGCCCGGCTCGGAGACCGCCCGCGTCCTGCAGAACTGCGTCGACAGCGCACGCCGCGCCCAGCTCGACCCCTATGTCGCGCCGACCGCCGAGCTGTTCCTGGGCGGCGGGGACCGTACCGCCGTACGGTTCGACATGTCACCCGCCAACAAGGCCAAGGTCGTCGGTGTCGCCGGGCTGGTGCTCGCCGTCACCGTCGCCGTGACCGCCGTCGTCGCCACGCGGCTCGTCCGGCCGCTCCGCGCGCTGACCGCGGCCGCCCAGCAGCCGCCTCAGCTGCACGTGCGGGTGCCCGTGACCACGCGGGACGAGACCGGCATCCTCGCCGCGGCCTTCAACGACCTCACCGAACGCCGGGAACGCCTTGAGGACCAGCGCAAGGCGATGGTCAGCGACATCGCCCACGAACTGCGCAGCCCGCTCACCAACATCCGCGGCTGGCTGGAAGTGACCAAGGACGGCGTCGTGGCCCCCGCCCCCGAACTGCTGGCCTCCCTGCACGAGGAGGCGCTCGTCCTCCAGCGGATCATCGACGACCTCCAGGACCTCGCCGCCGCCGACGCCGGCACCCTGCGGCTGCAACGCGAGCCCGTGCGTGCCGACGAACTGCTCGGGCAGGTCGCCGCGGCCCACCGGGTGGCGGCCGACACCGCGGGCGTCACCCTGCGCACCGCGACGGACGGGGAGCCGTGGCTCGACGCCGACCCGGTCCGGATGCGGCAGGCCCTCGGCAACCTCGTCTCCAACGCGCTGCGGCACACACCCGTGGGCGGAACCGTCACCCTCGCGGCACGGTGCGAGGGCGACGACGTGGTCCTCGAAGTCACCGACACCGGCAGCGGTATCGCACCCGAGGACCTCCCGCAGGTCTTCGACCGCTTCTGGCGCGCCGAGAAGTCCCGCAGCCGTCGTACCGGAGGCAGCGGTCTCGGTCTGCCGATCGTCCGCCACCTGATGGCCGCGCACGGCGGCACCGTGGAGGTGGCGAGCGAACCGGGCGCCGGGAGCGTGTTCACCCTGCGCGTGCCGGGTCTAGTGGGAGGAGCGCCCGGCCCTGGCCCGGCGCCGTTGCAGTGAACGTCGTTCGGCCTCGCTCGTACCGCCCCAGACCCCGATGGCCTGCCCGGACTCCATGGCCCACTCCAGACACTGCTCCCGTACGGGGCAGCGGTGGCAGACGGCCTTCGCCTGTTCCGTCTGGACCAGGGCCGGGCCGGTGTTGCCGATCGGGAAGAAGAGGTCGGGGTCCTCGTGGCGGCATGCGGCATGGTTTCGCCAGTTGTCCATCGATGTCACCTGCGCTCGAAGTCGTCCGTGCCCTCGCGGATGGCTTACTCGCTTTCGGGTCACCTGTCGATGCGCATGTGAAACAACGGAATTGAGGAAATCCGGATCTC
>JABFXD010000854.1 GCA_013361925.1 Streptomyces sp.
CCCGCACGGCGTCCATCAGCGACTCCCCGATACCGAGCCCCCGATGCCCGTCCCGCAGGAACAGACAGTCCATGTGGAGGTACTCGACCCCGTCCCAGGTGGACACCTCGGCGGAACAGGTGGCGTACCCGACGACGGGCCCGCCCTCTCCCAACTCGGCGACCAGCCCGATCAGTCGAGGCTCCGGCTCCCCGAACAACAAGGGCTCCAGCCGCTCGGCCAGCCCCTCGGCAGGCGGGTCGGCCTTCTCGTAAACGGCATGCTCGGCGATGAGGGCGACAAGCTCCGGAAGATCCCCGGCACACACCCGCCTGACGTTGGTCATCGGGCCATGATGCCTGGTCGCGCTCAGGCCGGGTTACCCGTGGAGATGTCGAACTGGATGTCCACGTCCTTCGGGTCGACGTCCGTGCCGGCCTTCGGGGACTGCCGGATCACGATGCCCTCGCCCCATGTGTTCTCGTCCACGGCGGTCTTGTCGTAGTGCCAGCCGACGGACTTCAGGCAGGAGAGGACCGAGTCCCAGTTCTTGTAGGTGAAGTCCGGCACCTGGATCTTGTCCGGGTCGTCGTACGACTCCTGCGGGTCGGTGCACTCGGTCTTCTCGATCGTCCGGTTCGCGTCACCCTTGCGGTATCCCGTCGGATGCGAGGAAGCCGACGTGCTCGCGCCGTCACTGCCCTTGGCGTCGTCGTCCGAGCCGCCGTTCATCAGCAGGGCCGCGATGAGGCCGCCGACCGCGATGACGGAGACGATGATCGAGCCGAGGATCACCGGCTTGTTGTTCCTGCCGCCGGAGGACGCCGCCGGGGCCTGCTGGGGCGTGATGTTGTACGGCGGCGGGGTGCTCGACGCGTAGGCGTTGGGGGCCGGGGTCTGGTAGCCGGCCTGCTGCGGGTAGCCGTAGGCGGGCGCCGGGGTCGGGGTGCCGTACGGGTTCGGGGTGGGGGCCGGCTGGTACGGCGTCTGGACGTTGTTCGTGGCCGGCGGGGGCGTCTGGCCGACCGGCGGGAAGACCGCCGAGCCGACACCCGCGCCGCTCGCGGTCTGGGCGCCCGGGACGATGCTCGGCGGGGCCGCCTGGAAGGAGGCCGCGACCCGCAGGCACTCGTCGCGCATGGCCTCGGCGCTGGGGAAGCGCTCGTTCGGGTTCTTCTTCAGGGCGCGCGCGATCAGGGCGTCCACGGCGGGCGGGAGCGCTCTGTTGATCGAGGAGGGGGCGACCGGCTCCTCCTGCACATGCGCGTACGCGATCGCCAGCGGCGAGTCCGCCTCGAACGGCAGCCGCCCGGTGACCAGTTGGAACAGCATGATGCCGACCGAGTAGAGGTCGGAGCGGGCATCGACCCCGCGGCCCAGGGCCTGCTCGGGCGACAAGTACTGGGGAGTACCCACCACCATGCCGGTCTGCGTCATCGACGTGACGCCGGACTGCATGGCGCGCGCGATGCCGAAGTCCATGACCTTGACCACGCCGCGCTTGGTCATCATCACGTTGCCCGGCTTGATGTCGCGGTGGACCAGGCCCATCTCGTGGCTGATCTCCAGCGCCGCCAGCACATCCGCGGTGATCTTCAGCGCCTTGTCGGCGGGCATCGCGCCGAACTGCCGTACGTCCTCGTCGAGCACCGAGCCCAGCGGGCGGCCCTCGACGTACTCCATGACGATGTACGGCATCGTCATGCCGTCGAGGCTGTCCTCGCCGGTGTCGAAGACGGAGACGATGTTGGTGTGCGTGAGCTTGGCCACGGCCTGGGCCTCGCGGCGGAAACGCTCGCGGAAGGCCTGCTCCCGGCCCAGCTCGGTGTGCAGGGTCTTGATCGCGACGGGGCGGTCGAGCATGGTGTCGTGCGCCAGGTGCACCGAGGCCATGCCGCCTTCGCCGAGCAAGTCACGCAGCTGATAGCGGTTGTTGGCGAGTGCCCGCCCCGCGTACCGGCCGTGCGCGCCGTCCTGGCTCATGTTCTGCGTCCCCCATCGGCCTTCAGGCGCCGGCCCGACTGTCGTTGATCGAATGGCTCATTCCCGGCCAAGTCTGCCCCACGGCACTGACAGGTCAAGCCGGGTGCCCGTTCCGTGACCGTACGCGAAAGAAGCGTCGCGGAAGCGTTACAGGTGCCGTACGGCCGGTACACAGAATTTGCACGACAGCGCGTGCTACCGCTTTTATGACCGGTCCGTCTCGGACCGGCCCCCGGGGTCTTCCCGGACCGGAGGCTTGCGCGGAGGCTGTAGCGTGGCCGACGGAGACCGTAACAACACCGCGCGCACCGCGGGCAGAAACGACGGCGAGGACTGATGGCACAGCAGCAGCGCGCTCAGGGCCCGTCCGACCCCGAGGCGACTGGCGGCGGGATGTCGGATGCGCCGGAGCTGTGGGGTAACGGCGGACTGGTGGGGGACGGCCGCTATCGGCTGACCCGCAGACTCGGCCGGGGCGGCATGGCCGAGGTGTTCGCGGCCGAGGACGTACGCCTTGGCCGCACCGTCGCGGTCAAGCTGCTCCGCGCCGACCTCGCCGAGGACCCCGTCTCCAAGGCCCGCTTCACGCGCGAGGCCCAGTCGGTGGCCGGTCTCAACCACCACGCGATCGTCGCCGTGTACGACTCGGGCGAGGACTACGTGAACGGCCAGGCCGTTCCGTACATCGTCATGGAGATCGTCGAAGGCCGCACGATCCGGGACCTGTTGATCAACGCCGAGGCGCCCGGGCCCGAGCAGGCCCTGATCATCGTCTCCGGTGTCCTGGAGGCGCTCGCCTACTCGCACCAGCACGGCATCGTGCACCGCGACATCAAGCCGGCCAACGTGATCATCACGCACAACGGCGCGGTGAAGGTCATGGACTTCGGCATCGCCCGCGCGCTGCACGGCGCGCAGTCGACGATGACGCAGACCGGCATGGTCATGGGCACGCCCCAGTACCTGTCGCCGGAGCAGGCCCTCGGCAAGGCCGTCGACCACCGCTCCGACCTGTACGCCACGGGCTGCCTGCTCTACGAACTCCTCGCGCTGCGGCCCCCGTTCACGGGTGAGACCCCGCTGTCGGTGGTCTACCAGCACGTCCAGGACATCCCGACCCCGCCGTCCGAGGCCTCCGACGCCTCGCCGCCGGAGCTCGACGGCCTGGTCATGCGCTCGCTCGCCAAGGAGCCGGACGACCGGTTCCAGACGGCCGAGGAGATGCGCGGTCTCGTCCAGTACGGGCTTCAGATGCTGTACGAGCAGGGCGGCCACACCGGCACCTGGAACACCGGCCCGGTCGCGATGCACGAGGGCCGGCACACCCCGGCCGCGGGCTTCGCGAACACCACGGTCATGGGGCACCCCGACCCTGCCTCCGGTACGACGCAGATCCCGCAGCAGATCCTGCCCCAGGGCTACGGCGGCGGGGACGACGGCGGCTTCGAGGGGCACGGCAACCGGGGCAGCGGCCGCGGCAAGCTGTGGATCCTCGCCGTGTTCGCGGTGATCGCCATCGCGGCGGGCGTCGCGCTGGCCCTCAACGGCGGCGGCGACAAGGACGGGGGCGGCACCACGCAGTCGCCGACGACCTCGCAGACCAAGGACGACGAGACGGCCAGCGAGTCGCCGAGCGACGAGCCGACGGACGAGGCCACCGAGGAGCAGACCGACGACGGCACGAGCAACGGCGGCTCCTCCTGGACCCCGTCGTCGACGCCGTCGTACACACCGTCGTACACACCCTCGGAGACGGCCACGGAGCCGACGGACGAGCCGACGACCGAGGAGCCGACGGACGAGCCGACGGACACCGCCGAGCCCACCGACACGGCGGAGCCGACGGACACCAGCGGCGGCGACACGGGCAACCCCGACGGGACTTGAAGGCCAGGCCTGCCGACCGGCGGCCTCTGACCTGACCTCCACGCGCGCGTACGGACCGGAGACGGACCGTACGCGCGCGTGCTGTTTCCCGGGTCTGCGGGCCCTCACCCCGCGAACGCGTCGCACACGGCCTCGTACTCCCGCGTCCACCACACGGCCAGCGCCGACGACGCCGGGAACTGGGGGTCCGCGCGGGTGTCGCCGCGCTCGTAGTGCCAGCGCAGCATCCAGAAGTCGTTGAGCCGCTCCCACCACACCCGGTGCACGGCCGCCGCCAGCTCCGAGGGCGCGGCCCCGGCCGCGCGCCGGTACGCGTGCGCGTACGCCCGTACCTTCGGCAGGTCGAGCGCCCCCGCGGGCCGTACGAAGAAGATCGCGGCGGCGCGTACGACCTCCTCCGCGCGGGGCTGCACGCCGAGCCGGTCCCAGTCGACGATCGCGGCGGGCGCGTCCCCCTTGTAGAGCAGGTTGAACGGGTGGAAGTCGCCGTGCACCCAGCCCGTGGCGGCCCCGCGCGGCGGCCTGCGGTGGGCGTGCCGCTCCAGGAGGGCGCGCCGTTCCAGGAGACGGTGGCGGGCCAGCTCGTCGAAGGAGTCGGCGGGGCGGTGACGGCGTACGCGGGTGAGCAGGTCGTCGATGACGGCGAAGGTGTCGGTGGGGTCCGCGCTGCGCACGGGGTGGGGGCTCGTGGCCGGACGGGTGCGCGCCTTGGGTGGCATGACGCGCTCCAGGGCGGCGTGCACGGCCCCCAGCAGGGCGCCCAGGCGTGCGCACTGCTCCGGGGTGAGCTGGCCGCCGTGACGGTGGCGGCCCTCGACCCAGGGGTGCAGGGCGTAGGCGTGGCCGCCGACGACGGCGACCGTACGGCCGTCGCGGCCGGCCAGCGGAGGGGCCACGGGAACGCCGAGGTCGGCCAGTCGCTGGGTGGCGCGGTGCCGGCGTTCGATGGCGGCGGGCTCGGCGGTGTCGGGGTCGAAGTGGTGCTTGAGGAAGTAGCGGCCGCGGGTCGTGCGGAGCCGGTAGCCGCGGTTCAGCAGCCCTTGTTCGACGGGTTCGCAGGTGACGGCGGAGCCGGCGGCGTAACGGCTCAACAGGGCGCTCAGCGGGGGCGCGTGGGAAACGGGGGGTGGTACACAAGGGCGCGGCACGCGCCAGATGCTAGGGCACCGAACGAGGCTGTGAGCTGGGCGTTGTCACAGACAGTCGCTTTCGATCACGGCATGTGCGCGAAGTGACTTTCCAGGGCGCCGTCGGTGGAGTGCACGGTCCCGAACTGTGGCTCGACGCGCAGATAGACGGGCTCGTACGGCTCGCCGTCGACGACGCGGGGCGTCGGGCCGAACCGTTCGAGTTCGGCGGGCGTCGGCTCGTGCGCGGTGCACTCCCCGACGATCTGCGCCGACCACAGCCCCTCCCCGGGCCGGGCCGTGCTCAGGTTGTCCGCTCCGTAGGCGACGACGTGCCCGGTGCACGCCCGGTGGTAGCCGCAGCTCCTGGGCAGCCGCAGCAGCACCCGGCCGTCGGCCACGAGGTGGCGGGCGAAGGCGAGGAAGGGCAGGGCGCGCATGCTGGTGGCCACCCGGCCGTAGTCGGTGCGGGCGAGCAGGTCGACGGCGCGCTGTTCGTCGGAGGGCATACGACCACTGTCGGCCGCGGACGCCTCCCAGGACAGAGGTCTTTGGTCCCTGATGCCGCCGCGGGCCTCAGCGCCGCTCCCGCTCCACCTGCATCCGCGCCACGTACGCCGCCGCCTGCGAACGCCGCTCCATGCCGAGTTTGGACAGCAGACCGGACACATAGTTCTTGATCGTCTTCTCGGCGAGGTGCAGCCGCTCGCCGATCACGCGGTTGGTGAGGCCCTCGCCGATCAGGTCGAGGATCCTGCGCTCCTGCTCGGTGAGGTGGGCGAGCCGGTCGTCGCTCCTGGCGCCGCCGCCGTCCCGCAGTCGCTCCAGCACGCGCGCGGTGGCCACCGGGTCGAGCAGGGACCTGCCGGCCGCGACGTCCCGTACGGCGGAGAGCAGCTCGTTGCCCCGGATGGCCTTGAGGACGTATCCGGCGGCGCCCGCCATGATCGCGTCGAAGAGCGCCTCGTCGTCGGCGAACGACGTCAGCATCAGGCACTTGATGTCCTCGTTGCGCGACCGGATCTCCCGGCAGACCTCCACCCCGCTGCCGTCCGGCAGGCGCACGTCCAGGACGGCGACGTCGGGCCGGGTGGCCGGGATCCGCACCAGCGCGTCGGCCGCCGTACCGGCCTCGCCGACCACCTCGATGTCGTCCTCGACCGAGAGCATCTCGTGGACGCCCCGGCGGACCACTTCATGGTCGTCGAGCAGAAATACGGTGATTTTTCCGTCTTCGCGCACGCGGCAAGTCAAACACAGAAAGTCTTCCGGTGACCTGGGTCGCCGGGATAACGTGCCGTTGCTCCGGCCTCCTGCAAGGCTGTGACCAGCAGCTGTTCCCGAATTCCGCGACTAGTAGGAAATCCAAGCATCGACTTACTTGGAAATCCAAGCAAAATCGCAGGTCAGAAGGGGTTTCACAGAAATGTGCAGCACTGGGTAACGTGCTTTTTGCAGGGCGCTCGCCGGGGCACCTTGTCACGCCTGATCCCGACCGGTCCGCACCCACCCCGTGCGTCCGCAGGGCCTCAGGTGAGCCGCACTGGCACCCGGCGAACCCGGATGCCGGACCGACGGAGGAGCACACGTGACCGTGGAGAGCACTGCCGCGCGCAAACCGCGACGCAGCGCCGGGACCAGGAAGTCCCCGAGCACCGAGCCCGAACTGGTTCAGCTGCTGACGCCCGAGGGCAAGCGCGTCAAGAACGCCGCGTACGACAAGTACGTCGCCGGTATCACCCCCGAAGAGCTCCGTGGTCTGTACCGCGACATGGTGCTCACCCGCCGTTTCGACGCCGAGGCCACCTCCCTTCAGCGCCAGGGCGAGCTGGGCCTGTGGGCCTCGCTGCTCGGCCAGGAGGCCGCCCAGATCGGCTCCGGGCGGGCCACCCGCGAGGACGACTACGTCTTCCCGACCTACCGCGAGCACGGCGTCGCCTGGTGCCGCGGCGTCCCGCCGGAGAACCTGCTGGGCATGTTCCGCGGCGTGAACAACGGCGGCTGGGACCCCAACAGCAACAACTTCCAGCTCTACACGATCGTCATCGGCTCCCAGACCCTGCACGCCACGGGCTACGCGATGGGCATCACCAAGGACGGCGCCGACAGCGCGGTCATCGCGTACTTCGGTGACGGCGCCTCCAGCCAGGGCGATGTCGCCGAGTCCTTCACCTTCTCCGCGGTCTACAACGCCCCCGTGGTGTTCTTCTGCCAGAACAACCAGTGGGCGATCTCCGAGCCCACCGAGAAGCAGACCCGCGTCCCGCTCTACCAGCGCGCGCAGGGCTTCGGCTTCCCGGGCGTCCGGGTCGACGGCAACGACGTGCTGGCCTGCCTCGCGGTGACGAAGTGGGCGCTGGAGCGCGCCCGCAGCGGCGAGGGCCCCACCCTGGTCGAGGCGTTCACCTACCGGATGGGCGCCCACACCACCTCCGACGACCCGACCCGCTACCGCGGTGACGAGGAGCGCCAGGCGTGGGAGGCCAAGGACCCGATCCTGCGCCTGCGCCGGTACCTGGAGGCCTCAAACCACGCGGACGAGGGATTTTTCGCGGAACTGGAGGCCGAGAGCGAGGCGTTGGGCAAACGAGTGCGCGAAGCGGTCCGTGCCATGCCGGACCCGGACCGCTTCGCCCTCTTCGAGCACGCGTATGCGGACGGACACGCGCTGGTCGACGAGGAGCGAGCCCAGTTCGCCGCCTACCAGGCGTCGTTCGCCGACGGAGAGGGGGCCTGACATGGCGACCGAGACTTCCACGAAGATGCCGCTGGCCAAGGCGATCAACGAATCGCTGCGCCGCGCCCTGGAGGCCGACCCCAAGGTCCTGGTCATGGGCGAGGACGTCGGCAAGCTCGGCGGCGTCTTCCGCGTGACGGACGGCCTGCAGAAGGACTTCGGCGAGAGCCGCGTCATCGACACCCCGCTCGCCGAGTCGGGCATCGTCGGCACCGCGATCGGCCTCGCGCTGCGCGGCTACCGCCCGGTGGTGGAGATCCAGTTCGACGGCTTCGTCTTCCCGGCCTACGACCAGATCGTCACCCAGCTCGCGAAGATGCACGCCCGCTCGCTGGGCAAGGTCAAGCTCCCCGTCGTCATCCGCATCCCCTACGGCGGCGGTATCGGCGCGGTCGAGCACCACTCGGAGTCGCCGGAGGCGCTCTTCGCGCACGTGGCGGGCCTGAAGATCGTCACGCCCTCCAACTCCTCCGACGCGTACTGGATGATGCAGCAGGCCATCCAGAGCGACGACCCGGTGATCTTCTTCGAGCCCAAGCGGCGCTACTGGGACAAGGGCGAGGTCAACACCGAGGCCATCCCGGGCCCGCTGCACAAGGCCAAGGTGGTCCGCGAGGGCACCGACCTGACGCTGGTGGCCTACGGCCCGATGGTGAAGACCTGCCTGGAGGTCGCGGACGCCGCGGCCGAGGAGGGCCGCAACCTGGAGGTCCTGGACCTGCGCTCGGTGTCCCCGCTGGACTTCGACGCGATCCAGGCCTCGGTGGAGAAGACCCGCCGTCTGGTCGTGGTCCACGAGGCGCCGGTGTTCTTCGGCTCGGGCGCCGAGATCGCCGCCCGCATCACGGAGCGCTGCTTCTACCACCTGGAGGCCCCGGTGCTCCGGGTCGGCGGCTACCACGCCCCCTACCCGCCGGCCCGCATCGAGGAGGAGTACCTGCCGGGCCTGGACCGGGTACTCGACGCCGTCGACCGTGCCCTGGCGTACTGAGGAGAGGGTCGTGACGACGATGACTGAAGCGTCCGTACGCGAGTTCAAGATGCCCGACGTGGGCGAGGGACTCACCGAGGCCGAGATCCTCAAGTGGTACGTCCAGCCCGGTGACACGGTCACCGACGGCCAGGTGGTGTGCGAGGTCGAGACCGCCAAGGCGGCCGTCGAACTGCCCATCCCCTACGACGGTGTCGTCCGGGAACTCCACTTCCCCGAGGGCACCACGGTCGACGTGGGCACGTCGATCATCGCGGTGGACGTGTCGGGCGGGGCGGCTGCCCCGGCCCCTGAGGCGGCCCCAGCGACCTCTGCGGCCCCCGTGACCTCTGCGGCTCCCGAGCCCGAGAAGAAGCCCGAGGGGCGCCAGCCCGTCCTCGTCGGGTACGGCGTCGCCGCG
>JABFXD010000415.1 GCA_013361925.1 Streptomyces sp.
CGGCCGGTGCCGGGCCGACCAGCTCCGTCAGTACGTCCTCCATGGTGACGAACCCGAGGACGGCCCCCTTCTCCCCGGTCACGGCGGCCAGATGGCTGCCGTCGGCGCGCAGGGCGGTGAGGGTGTCGTCCAGCGGGGTGTCGATGCGGACCCGGGTGACCGGGTGCAGGGCGGTGCGCGGGAAGGGGCGGTCGCGGTCGGCGTTGCCGAGGGTGTCCTTGATGTGGAGGTAGCCGAGGAGCGTGCCCTGCGGGCCGGTGACCGGGAAGCGGGAGTAGCCCGCCTCGGCGGCCACCCGCTCAAGGCGCGCCGGGGTGACCGAGGCGTCGACGGTGCGCATCCGCTGGACCGGGACGAGGATCTCGCCGACCGGGCGGGTGCCCAGCTCCAGGGCGTCCCGCAGCCGTTCGCCGTCGGCGGGCGAGAGCAGTCCGGCCTCGCTCGCGTCGAGGACCATCCGGGCCAGCTGGTCGTCGGTGAAGACCGACTCCACCTCGTCCTTCGGCTCGACCCGCAGCAGCTTCAGCAGGGTGTTGGCGAAGGCGTTGATGCCGAACACGACCGGCCGCAGCAGCCGGGTGAGGGCCACCAACGGCGGGCCGAGCACCAGCGCGGTCGCCACGGGGGCCGCCAGCGCGATGTTCTTCGGGACCATCTCGCCGATCAGCATGTGCAGATAGGTGGCCAGCGCCAGCGCGATCACGAACGCGATCGGATGCACCAGGCCGTCCGGGATGTGGGCCGCCTCGAAGCCGGGCTCCAGCAGATGGGCGATGGCCGGTTCGGCGACCGCGCCGAGCACCAGGGAGGAGACGGTGATGCCGAGCTGGGCGGTCGCCATCATCGCGGAGAGGTGCTCCAGACCCCACAGGGTCATCCGGGCCCGCTTGTCGCCCTCCTTCGCGCGCGGCTCGATCTGGCTGCGGCGCACGGAGATCAGGGCGAACTCGCCGCCCACGAAGAACGCGTTGGTCAGCAGCGTCAGGGCGCCGATGAGAAGCTGCACGGCGGTCATCGGGACTCCTCCCCCACCTGGACCGGCACCTGGGCCGGTGCGGTGATGCGGACACGGTCGGCGCGGTGGTGCTCGACGTCGAGGACGTCCAGCAGCCAGTCGTCGAGCGCGACGACGTCGCCCTTGACGGGGATGCGGGCCAGTCGGGTGGCGACGAGGCCCGCGACGGTCTCGTACGGGCCGTCCGGGGCGGCGAGTCCTATCGCCTCCAGTTCGTCGAGCCGGACGGAGCCTTCCGCCTCCCAGGCGCCGACGCCGACGGGCTGGAGGTCCGGCGCCTCGACGGGGTCGTGCTCGTCACGGACCTCGCCGACGACCTCCTCGACGATGTCCTCCACCGTGGCGACGCCCGCCGTACCGCCGTACTCGTCGATGACCACGGCCATGGTGCGGGTCGCGCGCAGCCGCTCCAGGAGCCGGTCCGCGGGCAGGCTGTCCGGCACCAGCAGGGGCTCGGTGGCCAGTTCGGTGACCGGGGTGACGGACCGCTTCTCCGGCTCCAGGGCCAGCACGTCACGGATGTGGACGCTGCCGATCACCTCGTCGAGGCTGTCGCGGTACACCGGGAAGCGGGACAGGCCGGTGGCGTACGTCAGGTTGGCCGCGTCGGCGGCCGTGGCGTGTGCCTCCAGGGCCTGGACGTCGACGCGCGGGGTCATCACGTTCTGCGCGGTCAGCTCGCCCAGGTGCAGGGTGCGCACGAACAGTTCGGCGGAGTCCGCCTCCAGGGCGCCCTCGGCAGCGGAGTGCTCGGCGAGCGCGACGAGCTCCTCGGGGCTGCGGGCGGAGGCCAGCTCCTCGGCGGGCTCCAGGCCGAGACGTCGTACGACCCGGTTCGCGGTGTTGTTGAGATGGCCGATGAACGGGCCGAACGCGGCCGTGAAGCCGCGCTGCGGTCCGGCCACCACCTTCGCGACCGCCAGCGGCCGGGAGATCGCCCAGTTCTTGGGCACCAGCTCGCCGATCACCATCAGCACGACGGTGGACAGCGCCACGCCGAGGACGGTCGCCACCGTGGGGGCGGCCCCGCCCAGGCCGAGGGCCTCCAGCGGGCCCCGCAGCAGCGCGGCCAATGACGGCTCGGCGAGCATGCCGATCACCAGCGAGGTGACGGTGATGCCGAGCTGGGCGCCGGAGAGCTGGACGGTCAGCCGGCGTACGGCCTTCAGGGCGCCCTCGGCGCCGCGCTCGCCCGCCTCGGTGGCGCGCTCCAGCTCACCGCGCTCGACGGTGGTCAGGGAGAACTCGGCCGCGACGAACACGGCGCAGGCCAGTGTGAGCAGGAGGGCCAGCAGGAGCAGCAGGACCTCGGTCACCGCGCCACCCCCGTTGCCTGGAACGGGCGGGAGTCGGCGCGGTCGGTACTGGGAGGCTCACCCATCGCGGGCTCGTGTCTCCTTCTCTTTATTGGGCGGATCCTCGGCGGATCGGGGGGTGGGAACGCATCCCCATGGTAAAGGACACGCAAAGCACACTGGTCAAGTGCACAACGCTCGGGACTTCCCCGTTGTTCCGCCGATCGGTGGTTTACCTCGCCCGGAGTCGGCAAGGCGGACAGGATGCCGCCCTCCGCCACCACAGCCGTAACTCCAGTAAGAGACGTAACCCGCCCCACAGGTTCCAGAACGGCGGCGGCCGAACAACCCCGGCAGCGGGACGCGTTCTTCGACAACGCCAAGTACCTGGCGATCGTGCTGGTGGCGATGGGGCACGCCTGGGAGCCGCTGCGCTCGGACAGTCGTGCGGTGACCGCGCTCTACATGGTCGTGTACGCCTTCCACATGCCGGCGTTCATCGTGATCTCGGGCTACTTCTCGCGGAACTTCGACGCGAGCCCGGCGAAGATCAGGCGTCTGGTCACCGGTGTCGTGGTCCCCTACGTCGTCTTCGAGACGGCGTACACCTACTTCACCCGCTGGTCCGACGGCGAACCCGACCGTGCGATCAGTCTGCTGGACCCGCTGTATCTGACCTGGTTCCTGGCGGCGCTGTTCATCTGGCGGCTGACCACGCCGATCTGGCGGGCGGTGCGGTGGCCGATGCCGATCGCGCTCGCCGTCGCGGCGCTGGCCACGCTCACGCCGTCCATCGGCAAGGACCTCGACCTCCAGCGCACGCTTCAGTTCCTGCCGTACTTCGTGCTCGGTCTGTGTCTGCGGCCCGCGCACTTCAGTCTGGTCCGGCAGTGGCGGGTACGGCTCGCGGCGGTGCCGGTCATGGCGGCCACGCTCGTGTTCGCGTACTGGGCGGTGCCGCGCATGGACTACGCCTGGTTCTTCCACAAGGACGCAGCCGCGGACTTCGCCGTGCCCGACTGGTACGGGCCCCTCATGACCCTGGCCCTGTTCGGCTGTTCGCTGGTCCTGGTCGGCTGCTTCCTCTCCTGGGTGCCGGGGCGCCGGATGTGGTTCACCGCGCTGGGCGCGGGCACGCTCTACGGCTATCTGCTGCACGGGTTCGTCATCCAGGCCGCCAACCACTGGCACTGGTCCCACGTCGAGTGGTTCCATCAGCCGCTCGGCAAGGTCACCGTCTCCGTCGTCGCCGCCGCGGTGGTGACGGTGTTGTGCACGGGGCCGGTGCGGCGGGTGTTCCGGTGTGTGATGGAGCCGCGGATGAACTGGGCTTTCCGCAGGGAGGCCTGACCCCGGCTCGAACGGGCACTCGTATGTCACCAACGACTGAGGGGTGGCAGACCGCTCATGGAGATTTCCGGCGTCATCAGCGCCATCGTCATCGGCATCGTGATCGGTGTCCTCGGCCGGCTCGTCGTCCCGGGCCGGCAGCGCATCGGCGTCCTGTGGACGATCGTGATCGGCATCGTCGCCGCGTTCATCGGAACCGGCATCGCCTCCGGCCTGGACGTGGCCGACACCAAGGGTGTCGACTGGGTCGAGTGGCTCATCCAGATCGCCCTCGCCGCCCTCGGCGTGGTCGCGATCAGCAAGGTCAAACTGCGTCGGTGAGGGGTGGCGGTCGGCCAGTGCGCCAGGTCACATTCCGAGCGAGAACAAGGTCACAGGCCTGCACTCTGCTGGAACTTCAGTGATCTGCCCTAGCATCCGAGCATGACGGTCCTGCCTGACGACGGGCTCGCGCTGGCCGCCGAGTTCCCTGACGCGACACACGAACAATGGCAACACCTCGTAGCCGGGGTGCTGCGCAAGTCGGGCAAGGAGGTCTCGGACACGGCGGCGGAGGATGCTCTGGCCACCGTGCTCGAGGACGGGCTCGGCGCCCGCCCCCTGTACACCGCGCGCGACGCCGCACCCGACCCCGGCCTCCCCGGCTTCGCCCCGTTCGTCCGCGGCGGCCGGGCCGCGGGCAACACGGTCGACGGCTGGGACGTGCGCCAGCGGCACGCGGCGGCCGACGGCCAGGCGGTCCTGACCGACCTGGAGAACGGCGTCACCTCCGTGTGGCTGCCGCTCGGCGAGGGCAGCGGCATCCAGGTCTCCGAGCTGGGCCGGGTCCTCGACGGCGTCTATCTCGACCTCGCGCCCGTCGTCCTCGACGCGGGCGCCGAGACCGAGGCCGCCGCACTCGAACTCTTCAAGGTGTACGAGGAGCGCGGCGTCGCCCCCGACGCCGTGCGCGGCAACCTCGGCGCCGACCCGCTGGGCTTCGAGGCCCGCACCGGGCGGTCGTACGACCTCGCACCCGTGCTGAAGCTCGTCGGGCGCCACCCCGGACTGCGCGCCCTGACCGTGGACGCGCTGCCGTACCACGAGGCCGGCGGTTCGGCCGCGCAGGAGCTGGGCGCCTCGCTGGCGACCGGCGTCGCGTATCTGCGCGCGCTCACCGAGGCCGGGTTCAGTGCCGAACAGGCCTGCGCCCAGCTGGAGTTCCGCTACGCGGCGACCGCCGACCAGTTCCTGACCATCGCCAAGCTGCGCGCGGCGCGCCGGCTGTGGGCGCGGGTCGCGGAGGTGTGCGGGGTGCCGAAGGCGGGCGCCCAGGTGCAGCACGCGGTGACCTCGCCGGTGATGATGACGCGCCGCGACCCGTGGGTGAACATGCTGCGGGCCACGATCGCCACGCTGGCCGCCGGTGCCGGTGGCGCCGACGCCGTGACGGTGCTCCCCTTCGACCAGGAGCTGGGGCTGCCGGACGCGTTCGCCCGCCGTATCGCCCGCAACACCTCCACGGTCCTCATCGAGGAGTCCCACCTCGCCCGGGTGATCGACCCGGCGGGCGGTTCCTGGTACGTGGAACGGCTGACGGACGAACTCGCCCACGCGGGCTGGGAGTTCTTCCGCACGATCGAGCGGGACGGCGGCCAGGCGGCCGTGCTGCGCTCGGGCCGGCTGCGCACCGACCTGGCGACGACGTGGGCGGAGCGCTCCAAGAAGCTCGCCAAGCGGCGTGAACCGATCACCGGCGTCAGCGAGTTCCCGCACCTGGCCGAGAAGCCGGTCGTCCGCGAGCCCGCGCCCGAGCCGCTGACCGGCGGACTGCCCCGGGTGCGCCGCGACGAGGCCTACGAGGAGCTCCGGGCCCGCTCAGACGCCCACCTGTCCGCCACCGGCGGCCGACCCCGCGTCTTCCTGGCCGCGCTCGGCCCGGCCGCCGCGCACACCGCACGGCTGACCTTCGCCGCGAACCTCTTCCAGGCGGGCGGCATCGAGGCCGTCACCGAGGGCACCTTCGCGGACAGCGGTGCCACCGAGGTGTGCCTGTGCTCCAGTGACGCGCTGTACGCGGAGCAGGCCGAGGACACCGCCCGGGAGCTGCGCGCGGCGGGTGCCACGCATGTCTCCCTCGCCGGCCGCCCGGCGGAGTACGCGGGCGTGGACTCCTATGTCTTCGCCGGCTGCGACGCCGTCTCCGTACTGACCGACGCTCTCGACCGCTTGGGGGTCTCCCGATGACCGTCCCCGACTTCTCCGGGATCGAACTCGGAACCCCGGCCGCCACCGGCACCGCCGACGACTGGCAGGCGGCCGTCAAGAACGCCGGTGACGGCGACGACCTGCTCTGGGAGACCCCGGAGGGCATCCCGGTCAAGCCGCTGTACACCGGGCAGGACCTGGAGGGCCTGGACTTCCTGGACACGCGTCCGGGCGTGGCGCCGTATCTGCGCGGGCCGTACCCGACGATGTACGTCAACCAGCCCTGGACGATCCGCCAGTACGCGGGTTTCTCCACGGCCGAGGAGTCCAACGCCTTCTACCGCCGCAATCTCGCGGCCGGACAGAAGGGGCTGTCGATCGCCTTCGACCTGCCCACGCACCGGGGTTACGACAGTGACCACCCGCGCGTGACGGGTGACGTCGGCATGGCGGGCGTGGCCATCGACTCGATCTACGACATGCGTCAGCTCTTCGACGGCATCCCGCTGGACAGGATGACCGTGTCGATGACGATGAACGGCGCCGTGCTGCCGGTGCTCGCGCTGTACATCGTCGCCGCCGAGGAACAGGGCGTACCGCCCGAGAAGTTGGCCGGGACCATCCAGAACGACATCCTCAAGGAGTTCATGGTCCGCAACACCTACATCTATCCGCCGTCGCCGTCGATGCGGATCATCTCGGACATCTTCGCGTACACCTCGCAGCGGATGCCGCGGTACAACTCCATCTCGATCTCCGGCTATCACATCCAGGAGGCGGGTGCGACGGCCGACCTGGAGCTGGCGTACACCCTCGCGGACGGCGTGGAGTACATCCGCGCGGGGCGTGAAGCGGGCCTGGACGTCGACGCGTTCGCGCCCCGGCTGTCGTTCTTCTGGGCGATCGGCATGAACTTCTTCATGGAGGTCGCCAAGCTGCGCGCGGCCCGCCTGCTGTGGGCGAAGCTGGTCAGGCAGTTCGACCCGAAGAACACCAAGTCCCTTTCCCTGCGCACCCATTCGCAGACCTCGGGCTGGTCGCTGACCGCGCAGGACGTCTTCAACAACGTGACGCGCACGTGCGTGGAGGCGATGGCGGCCACGCAGGGCCACACGCAGTCGCTGCACACCAACGCCCTCGACGAGGCGCTCGCGCTGCCCACCGACTTCTCCGCGCGCATCGCCCGCAACACCCAGCTGCTCCTCCAGCAGGAGTCGGGCACCACCCGGGTCATCGACCCGTGGGGCGGCAGCGCGTACGTCGAGAAGCTGACCTACGACCTCGCGCGCAAGGCATGGCAGCACATCCAGGAGGTCGAGGCGGCGGGCGGCATGGCCAAGGCCATCGACGCCGGCATCCCGAAGCTGCGCATCGAGGAGGCCGCGGCCCGCACCCAGGCCCGTATCGACTCCGGCCGGCAGCCGGTGATCGGCGTGAACAAGTACCGGGTGGAGAACGACGAGGCGATCGACGTCCTCAAGGTCGACAACTCCTCCGTGCGCGCCCAGCAGATCGAGAAGCTGCGCCGGCTGCGCGCCGAGCGTGACGAGCGGGCCTGCCAGGACGCCCTCGACGCGCTGACCCGCGCGGCGGGCGGTGAGGGCAACCTGCTGGAGCTGGCCGTGCACGCGGCCCGCGCCAAGGCGACCGTCGGTGAGATCTCCGACGCCCTGGAGAAGGTGTACGGCCGGCACGCGAGCCAGATCCGTACGATCTCCGGCGTGTACCGCAACGAAGCAGGGGAGTCCCCGTCCGTGGACCGCACCCGCGCCCTGGTCGACGCCTTCGAGGAGGCGGAGGGCCGGCGCCCGCGCATCCTGGTCGCCAAGATGGGCCAGGACGGCCATGACCGCGGCCAGAAGGTCATCGCGACCGCCTTCGCCGACCTCGGCTTCGACGTCGACGTCGGCCCGCTGTTCCAGACCCCGGCCGAGGTGGCCCGGCAGGCCGTCGAGGCGGACGTGCACATCGTCGGGGTGTCGTCCCTTGCGGCCGGTCACCTCACCCTCGTCCCGGCGCTGAAGGAGGCGCTGGCCGAGGAGGGGCGCGCGGACATCATGATCGTCGTCGGCGGGGTGATCCCGCCGCAGGACGTGCCGACCCTCCTGGAGATGGGCGCAGCGGCCGTGTTCCCGCCCGGGACGGTGATCCCGGACGCGGCCCACGACCTGGTGGAGCGGCTGTCGTCGGACCTCGGGCACGCCCTGTGATCGATGTCGACGCGTATGTGAAGGGCGTGCTCGACGGGAAGCGGGCGATCATCGCGCGCGCCATCACGCTCGTCGAGTCCACCCGACCCCAACACCGGGTACTGGCACAGGAGTTGCTCACCGAGCTGCTCCCGCACAGCGGCCGGTCGCGGCGGATCGGGATCAGCGGGGTGCCCGGCGTCGGCAAGTCCACCTTCATCGACGCGTTCGGCACGATGCTGACCTCACTGGGGTACCGGGTCGCGGTCCTCGCGGTGGACCCGTCCTCCACCCGGACCGGCGGCTCGATCCTCGGCGACAAGACCCGTATGGAGCGCCTGGCCGTCGACCCGGCGGCCTTCGTGCGCCCCTCCCCCACCGCGGGCACGCTGGGCGGCGTGGCCAAGGCGACCCGTGAGTCGATCGTGGTGATGGAGGCCGCGGGCTACGACGTGATCCTGGTGGAGACCGTCGGCGTCGGCCAGTCGGAGACCACGGTCGCCAACATGGTCGACACCTTCCTGCTGCTGACCCTGGCCCGCACCGGCGACCAGCTCCAGGGCATCAAGAAGGGCGTCCTGGAGCTCGCCGACGTGATCGCCGTGAACAAGGCGGACGGCCCGCACCAGCGCGACGCGCAAGCAGCCGCACGCGAGTTGGCCGGCGCGCTGCGCCTCATGCACGGCAAGGACGCCTTCTGGGCGCCGCCGGTGCTCAGTTGCAGCGCCCGCGAGTCGACCGGCCTCGACACGGTCTGGGAGCGGATCGAACAGCACCGCACCCTGCTGGACTCCACCGGCCGCCTCACCGCCAAGCGGCGCGACCAGCAGATCGACTGGACCTGGAGCATGGTCCGCGACGAGCTCCTGGACCGGCTGAACGCCGACCCGTCGGTGCGTGCCGTCGCTCCCGGCCTCGAACAGCGGGTCAGGGAGGGCGAGTTGACGGCGACACTGGCCGCCGAGCGGATCCTGAAGGCCTTCGGGAACGGCACGCCCACAGAGGACTGAGGGCCCAGTCCCTCGGCCTGCGCCAG
>JABFXD010000726.1 GCA_013361925.1 Streptomyces sp.
GGCGTTGAGGGCGCTGGTCGGGGCGGGGGTGACGGGCGTGGTGGTGGCGGTCGTGGTGCTCATCGGGTCGTCTCCTTGTCGTTCTCCTTGTCGTTCTCCTTGTCGTTCTCCTTCTTGTTCTCCCTCTTGTTCTCCGTCTCGTTCTGCTTGCGGCCGGCTGCGACGGCCTCGTCCACGAGGTGCAGGAAGGCGTCTTCGACGGTGTCGGAGCGGGTGCGGGTGCGCAGGGCGTCCGGGGTGTCGTCGGCGAGGATCTCGCCTTCGCGCATCAGGAGGAGGCGGTGGCAGCGCTCGGCCTCGTCCATGACGTGGGAGGAGATGAGGAGGGTGGCGCCGCGCTGGGTGGCGATGTCGTGGAAGAGGTTCCAGAGGTCGCGGCGCAGGACGGGGTCCAGGCCGACGGTCGGTTCGTCGAGGACGAGGAGTTCGGGGGTGCCGAGAAGGGCCACGGCCAGGGAGACGCGGCTGCGTTGGCCGCCGGAGAGGTTGCCGGCGAGGGAGTCGGCGTGGCTGGTGAGGTCGACGTCGTGGATGACCCGGGTGACGTCGGTGTGGCGGCGGTCGGCGGCGGCGTGGCCGGGGGTGAGGATCGCGGCGAAGTAGTCGAGGTTCTGGCGGACGGTCAGGTCGTCGTAGACGGAGGGGGCTTGGGTGACGTAGCCGATGCGGGTGCGCAGGGTGGGGTGCCCTGCGGGGTGGCCGAGGACGTCGAGGGTGCCGGTGACCTTGGCCTGGGTGCCGACGACGGAGCGCATGAGGGTGGATTTTCCGCAGCCGGAGGGGCCCAGGAGGCCGGTGATCTGGCCGCGGGGGACGGTGAAGTCGAGGCCGCGCAGGACGGTGCGGGGGCCGCGGACGACGGTGAGGCCTTCGGCGTGGATGGCGGGGGTGTCGGGCGGACCGGACACGTAATTCATCATGTGATGAATACTGCTCTCGGACCCAGGGCTCGTCAAGCGGCGAGCGTGCGGCGGACACCACCTCCCCTTCCTGACACATGGCATTCAGTGCCGGGTACTCCCCCGACGCGGCACGCCCACGGATCTCCTGATGGCTTGTACGAGGCCGTGCACCTTCGCCAAGCTCTCCGGGCTGGTGTCGCTGGCGGCGCTGCTGGATCCGGTGGCGTTGTCAGTGGGGGTGCCGCCTGTGCGGCGGCCCTGGAGGGGTGGGCCGCCGGGCGCGGTCAGGCGTTGAGGGCGACGAACAGCTTCACGTCGTAGGTCTCCTCGACGATTCCGTCCGGGAAGACCTGGAGCAGATGCCGGCGCTCCTCGGTGAGGAAGGCCGTGGTGTGTTCCTCGTCGGCGACCAGGAAGATCGAGTGGCTGCCGAGGTTGGCCAGGTGGGCGTCGACAGGGATGCGGCGGCTCCAGCGGACCGTGCGCTGGGTCAGGCCGAGGCGGCCGGCGGGGTCCACGGCCCGGGCGCCGACGTTGCGCTGCTCGGCGGTGACGTCCACGGCGAAGTGGCGCTCGATCCGCCGCGAGGCGTCGGCGATCCACGGCACGTCGTGGGCGTCGGTGTTCCACCACAGTGCGAGCGCGCCGCCCGGGCGCAGCACGCGGAACGCCTCGGCGCCGGCGAGGGCCGGGTCGGTCCAGTGCCAGGCCTGGGCGTAGGTGACGAGGTCGAGGGAGGCGTCGGCCAGGGGAAGGGCGTTGCCGTTGCCGCGGACGATCGGTATGTCGGGGTGGCTGTGGCGGAACTGGGCGGCCATGCCGTCACCGGGTTCGACGGCGAGCACGTCGGCGCCACGGGCGTGCAGCAGGGCGGTGGCGATACCGGTGCCGGCGCCGATGTCCGCGACGCGGGCGCCGGTGAGGGGCCGGCCCGCGAGGTCCTCCACGGCGTCGAAGAGGGCCGGCGGGTAGGAGGGGCGGTTCGCCGCGTACTGGGCTGCGGCGGCGTTGAAGGAGTGGGCGCGGGCGGTGGGCGAGGAGGCCGTCGTCATACCGCCATGGTGGCGGAGGTGGGTGCGGGGTGCGGTGAGTTCTTGGTGAGAGGGGATGCGGGGGCCGGGTGCGCTCAGGAGCGGCGGCGCTTCTTCGACGGGTTGCCGGTGCGGCGGGTGCTGCGCTTCTCGTACTGCTTGAGGGCCGTCTCGTACTCCTCGCGGTGGAGCTTCTCGCCCGGGGCCTCGGTGAGGGAGCGGAAGAAGTAGGCGAGGAGGGAGCCGACGAAGCCGATGGCCAGCAGGCCGCGCAGGGATGCCTGGCGGTCGGGGTCGGGGCGCTTGGTGAAGCCGTCCCAGGTGTGGCGGAAGGCCAGGGCGCTGCAGATCGCGAACATCACGACCATGAGGAGGGTGACGAAGCTGCCGATGTCGGCGATCGCGAGGCCCTCATAGGCGAAGCGGAGGACGAGGCAGGACGCGACGGCGGCGGCGAGGGAGCCGACGGCGGCGCCCGTACGGCGGGCCGTGTAGCCGTGGTCATGGTCGACCCAGGTCGTGCCGAAGAACCGGATCGGCTCCGGGCGGGGGCCGGGTGCGGAGCCCGCCGGGGTTTCCTGGGTGCCGTTGTCGTCGCTCACGCGTCGATTATGGCTCCGAGGCGGGCGCGGGCTCCGCGAGGGCTCAGCAGCGGTCGGCCAGGTAGCCCTCGCTGCCGGTCTGTATGTAGGTGTTCGGCACGTACTCACCGCTGGAGATGCGGTCCCAGATGTTCGACGTCCCGTACGGACCTGTCAGAAGGTGCCGGACGGCTCCGGTTCCGTGGATCAGCCGCAGCGGTCGGCGACATAGCCGTCGCTGCCGGTCTGGACGTAGGCGTCCGAGACGTACTGGCCGTTGCTGATGTTGTCCCAGATCTTCGACGTGCCGTACGGACCCGTCACCGTCGTCCCCGGCGTCTGGCAGTAGATCGGCACCTTGGAACCCTCGGTCAGGACCCGCACGACGCCGAAACTCGTGCCGGGGCCGTTGCGGACGTTGAGACGGACGCCCGGCGCGATCGAGTAGTAGCGGAGCGACGTCGTCGTCGCCGACAGGGCCTCGATCTGCTCGGCGCCCTCGGTCTGTTCCACACGGTCGACAGACATGAAAAACCTCCCCCGTTGCACCCCATGACTGCCATGGGGCCCCGTTGATTCCCCTGAATCACGCCATCAAACACCTGTGCGCAACTCGCGCACGGAGACTAGCAAGCCGCCTCCGTCTCGTACGAGTAATCGACTAGGCTCCGTGCGTCGCGCGCGCGGACGAACAGCACGGGGGTGGTCCCATGGCGCCACAGCGCAATGCCGGAGCGGGCGCGGAAGCGGAACTTCCCGAGTACGCCGGTCACTACCGCCTGGAGTCCTGCCTCGGGTCGGGCGGGATGGGTGTCGTGCACCTCGCCCGGAGCACCTCGGGGATGAAGCTCGCGGTGAAGATCGTGCACGCCGAGTTCGCGAGAGACCCCGAGTTCAGGGGGCGGTTCCGACAAGAGGTGGCCGCTGCGCGGAGGGTGAGCGGGGCGTTCACCGCGTCCGTCGTGGATGCCGATCCGGAGGCGGAGCGGCCTTGGATGGCAACCCTGTTCATCCCTGGCCCGACGCTGTCCGACGAGGTGAAGCGGAACGGCCCCATGGACCCTGCCCAGTTGCGCCGTCTGATGGCCGGACTGGCGGAGGCGCTGCGGGACATCCACCGTGTCGGCGTGGTCCACCGCGACCTCAAACCGAGCAACGTGCTGCTTGCCGACGACGGCCCCAAGGTCATCGACTTCGGCATTTCCCGGCCAAAGGACAGCGAACTGCGCACGGAGACCGGGAAGTTGATCGGTACTCCGCCCTTCATGGCGCCCGAGCAGTTCCGACGGCCGCGAGAGGTCGGGCCCGCGGCCGATGTCTTCGCGCTCGGGTCCGTGATGGTGCACGCGGCGACCGGACGCGGGCCGTTCGACTCCGACAGTCCGTATGTCGTGGCCTACCAGGTCGTACACGACGAGCCGGACCTGACGGACGTACCGAAGAGCCTCGCACCGCTGGTCCTGCGCTGCCTGGCCAAGGAGCCCGAGGACCGGCCCACTCCCGACGAGTTGATGCGTGCGCTGCGGTCGGTCGCCGCCTCGTACGACACACAGGCCTTCATACCGGCCCAACGGACCGGGGACGCGCCGAAACCCGAGTCCGAACCGCTACGGCCCCCGGCACGCAGACGCCCCGGCCGGAAGGCGATCATCGCCGCCGGCGCGTGCGTCCTCGTCGTGGCCGGTGTCCTCGCCTCGGTCCAGTTGCTCGGCCGAAGCGGAAGCGGTACGACACCGGAAGGCGGCGACACACCCGCGGCCTCCGCTTCCCGGTTCGCCGGCTGGGAAGCGGACCCGTTGCCCGAAGGCAAGGGTGCCGCTCAGTGCTCGTACGGAAAACAGCAGTTGATCTGTGCCCGCCCTGGTCTGGTCTTCGCCCTCGACCCGTCCGACGGCACCGAGCTGTGGCGCCACTCGGTGGCCACGTCGAGCGCGGGCAAGCCGCCGGTCCTGGCAGCCGGGCTCGTGCAACCGATGGCGTACGAGAGCCCGCTGCTGGAGGCGCTGGACCCCACGACGGGCAAGGCCCGCTGGCAGCGGAAGATGCCCGCGCACGGCGAGATGCAGGCCGCCGGGGGCAGGGTCCTCCTCACCGGTCTCGACGGAACCGTCAGCGCGCTGGACGCGTCGACGGGCGACCCGAGATGGAGCCGACGCTTTCCGGGGCAGCCCCTACCCTCCTTCGCCTCGTTCGCCGGAGATCCTCTGGTGTACGCCACGAACCCCTCGGTCGACGCCTCGAAGACCCACGTCACGGCCGTGGACCCGGCCACCGGGGCGGTGCGCTGGGACACGCGGCTGAACGGGAAACTGACGCTGGTCGGGGTTCACGACGGCGCCCTCTTCTTCCTCGCCACCGACAAGGTCTACGGCGACACGGACGCCGTTGTCCGCTACACACCGTCGACCAGGTCGACGCGCCGGGTGGCGCTCCCCGTAGGACGCGCCGACGCCCAAGCGGCCGTACACGGAAACGTCGTCTACCTCCTCTCCTTGACCGGCTCGCTCGACGCCGTCGACATGGCAGCGCGCAAGCGGCTGTGGCACCTGGAGACGGCCGTGAGCAGGGGCTCCGTTCCCGTCTCTGATGGGACACATGTGTTCTTCGTCGCCGCCGACGGTCGGCTGCTGGCCGTGGACGCGCACAAGGGGCACCTTGTGGGGCAGACCCCGGGGCGCCTGGGCGCGGCGTCGGGCCGGGTCGCCGGTGCGGTGCCGGGACCTGTGCTCGCTCAGGGCCACCTCTACGCCGCCGCCCCCGACGGCACCGTCTTCGCCGTCGACGCGCGGGACCCGTCCGCCTGGTAGCACGGGAAAGGGCCGCCCCCGAAGGAGGCGGCCCCGTCGTTCAGCAAGCTCAGCCCAGCTTCGACACGTCCCGCACCGCGCCCTTGTCCGCGCTCGTGGCCATCGCCGCGTAGGCGCGCAGCGCGGCCGAGACCTTGCGCTCACGGTTCTTGGGGACGTACGCCCCGCCCAGCGCCTGCTCGCGGCGGGCGAGCTCGGCGTCGTCGACGAGGAGGTCGATCGTGCGGTTCGGGATGTCGATGCGGATGCGGTCGCCGTCCTCGACGAGGGCGATCGTGCCGCCCGCGGCGGCCTCCGGGGACGCGTGGCCGATCGACAGGCCCGAGGTGCCGCCGGAGAAGCGGCCGTCGGTGACGAGCGCGCAGGCCTTGCCGAGGCCGCGGCCCTTCAGGTACGAGGTCGGGTAGAGCATCTCCTGCATGCCGGGGCCGCCCTTGGGGCCCTCGTAGCGGATGACCACCACGTCGCCCTCCTTGATCTCCTTCAGGAGGATCTTCTGGACGGCCTCTTCCTGGGACTCGCAGACGACGGCCGGGCCCTCGAAGGTCCAGATGGACTCGTCGACACCGGCCGTCTTCACGACGCAGCCGTCGACCGCGAGGTTGCCCTTGAGGACCGCGAGGCCGCCGTCCTTGGAGTAGGCGTGTTCGGCGGACCGGATGCAGCCGCCCTCCGCGTCCTCGTCCAGCGCCTCCCAGCGCTCCGACTGGGAGAAGGCCTCGGCGGAGCGGACACAGCCCGGGGCCGCGTGCCACAGTTCCACCGCGTCCGCCGACGGGGAGCCGCCGCGGATGTCCCACGTCTTCAGCCAGTCCGCCAGGGACGGGCTGTGGACCGAGTGGACGTCCTCGTTGAGCAGGCCGGCGCGGTGGAGTTCGCCGAGCAGGGCCGGGATGCCGCCCGCGCGGTGCACGTCCTCCATGTAGTACGTGCGGTTCTTCGCCACGTTCGGGGCGACCTTCGCCAGGCACGGCACGCGGCGCGAGACGGCGTCGATCTCGTTGAGGCCGAAGGGGACCTCCGCCTCCTGGGCGGCGGCCAGCAGGTGCAGGATCGTGTTGGTCGAGCCGCCCATGGCGATGTCCAGGGCCATCGCGTTCTCGAAGGCCGCGAAGGTGGCGATCGAACGCGGCAGGACCGTCTCGTCGTCCTGCTCGTAGTAGCGCCGGGTGATGTCCATGACCGTGCGGGCCGCGTCCTCGTACAGCCGGCGGCGGGCCGTGTGCGTGGCCAGGACCGAGCCGTTGCCGGGGAGCGAGAGGCCGATGGCCTCCGTCAGGCAGTTCATCGAGTTGGCGGTGAACATGCCGGAACAGGAGCCGCAGGTCGGACAGGCGTTCTCCTCGATACGGAGGATGTCCTCGTCCGAGATCTTGTCGTTCACGGCGTCGGAGATCGCGTCGACCAGGTCGAGCGTGCGGACCGTGCCGTCCACCAGGGTGGCGCGGCCGGACTCCATCGGGCCGCCGGAGACGAAGACCGTCGGGATGTTCAGGCGCAGGGCCGCGTTGAGCATGCCCGGGGTGATCTTGTCGCAGTTGGAGATGCAGATCAGGGCGTCGGCGCAGTGGGCCTCGACCATGTACTCGACCGAGTCCGCGATCAGGTCGCGGGAGGGAAGGGAGTACAGCATGCCGCCGTGCCCCATCGCGATGCCGTCGTCCACCGCGATCGTGTTGAACTCGCGCGGGATGCCGCCGGCCTCACGGATCGCCTCGGAGACGATCCGGCCGACCGGCTGGAGGTGGGTGTGGCCCGGCACGAACTCGGTGAAGGAGTTCGCGACGGCGATGATCGGCTTGCGGCCGATGTCCGCACCGGGTACACCGGAGGCGCGCATAAGGGCGCGTGCGCCCGCCATGTTGCGGCCGTGGGTGACTGTGCGGGACCTCAGCTCGGGCATCGTCGCTCGCTCCTTCAGACAGTTGTGGCTGCTATCGAGCGTACGCCCGTCATCCAGGGAGCGGGACGAGGTGTCCGGGATACGGGACGCACATCTCGTGTTCAGGGCCCGGTGAGGTGCCCCTGCACCACCGGCGCCACCCGCGCGATGATCTGCTCCGCGTCCGCCGAGGCCAGCGGCTCCACCTTGATCACGTACCGGAGCATCGCGATCCCGACCAGCTGTGCGGCCGCCAGTTCGGCGCGCAGTTCCGCGTCCGGGGCGTCGAGCTCACCGGCGATGCGGCGCAGCAGCTGCGCGGAGACGAGGCGGCGGAAGACGGTGGCGGCGGCCTCGTTGTTGACCGCCGACCGGACGATCGCGAGCAGCGGCTTGCGGGTCACCGGGTTCTCCCAGAGCCCGAAGATCACCCGGGTCATCCGCTCGCCGACGTCGTCGAGCGGCCCTTCGAGCACGGTGTCCCGCACGATCAGCGCCGGCGCGAAGGCCACCTCCACGGCCGCCTCGAAGACCTGCTCCTTGGTGCCGAAGTAGTGGTGGACCAGGGCCGAGTCGACCCCGGCGGCCTTGGCGATGCCGCGCACCGACGTCTTCTCGTACCCGCGCTCGGAGAACTCCTCGCGGGCGGCGGCCAGGATGCGGTCGCGGGTTCCGGCGGATTCCGTACGAGGAGGTCGGCCCCGGCGTCGCGCGGTCGCGCCGTCGGTCACGGCCGGGGCACCTTCACGGCCGACGCCAGATGGAGCCGGGTGAACGCCAGCGCCTCCGCCAGGTCGGCCTCACGTTCGGCGCTGGACATCGCGCGCCGGGTGTTGACCTCGATGACGACATGGCCGTCGAAGCCGGTCAGGGCGAGACGTTCCAGCAGCTCGGCGCAGGGCTGGTTGCCGCGCCCCGGGACGAGGTGCTCGTCCTTGGCCGAGCCGCGGCCGTCGGCGAGATGGACGTGGCCGAGGCGGTCTCCCATGCGGCCGACCATCTCCATCGCGTCGGATCGGGCCGTCGCGGAATGGCTGAGGTCGATCGTGAAGTGCCGGTAGTCCTCTTTGGTGACGTCCCAGTCGGGGGCGTACGCGAGCATCTCGCGGTCGCGGTAGCGCCAGGGGTACATGTTCTCGACGGCGAACCGTACGTCCGTCTCGTTCGCCATCCGCCAGATCCCCTCGACGAAGTCGCGGGCGTACTGGCGCTGCCAGCGGAACGGGGGGTGGACGACGACCGTGCTCGCGCCCAGCTTCTCGGCGGCGGCCTGGGCGCGCTGGAGCTTGACCCAGGGGTCGGTGGACCAGACGCGCTGGGTGATGAGCAGGCAGGGGGCGTGCACGGCGAGGATCGGGATCCGGTGGTAGTCGCTCAGTCTGCGCAGGGCTTCCATGTCCTGGCTGACGGGGTCGGTCCACACCATGACCTCTACGCCGTCGTAGCCGAGGCGTGCGGCGATCTCGAAGGCCGTCGCCGTGGACTCCGGGTAGACGGAGGCCGTGGAGAGCGCCACCTTCGCATCCGGGATCCGTACGACTGGTTCTGCCACGGGGGTCAGCCTAAAGGGTTGGGTCGGGTGGGTGCGGGGTGCCTGTTCGCCGTTGTGGGGTTTGCCACGGGGCGGGTGTGGGTGCGGGTGCGGGTGCGCTGTGGCTTGTCGCGCCCCGCGGCGGAGCCGCAAATGTCCCAGCCCGCGCCCCTGGGGTGTTACACCGAGCCCATGTGATCAAGTCGGCGCAGGATTACGCCCTCCCTCAGCGCCCAGGGACAGATCTCCAGCTTCTCCACGCCGAACAGGTCCATCGCGCCCTCCGCCACCAGGGCGCCCGCGAGGAGCTGTCC
>JABFXD010001001.1 GCA_013361925.1 Streptomyces sp.
CTCCTCGCCGAGGATCAGGGCATGATGCGGGGCGCTCTCGCGCTGCTGCTCGGGATGGAGGCGGACATCGAGGTGGTCGCCCAGGTCGGGACCGGTGACGCGATCGTGGACGCGGCACTGGTCAACCGCCCGGACGTGGCGCTCCTCGACATCGAACTGCCCGGCAAGAGCGGCCTGGACGCTGCCGCCGAGCTCCGCGACCAGGCCCCCGACTGCCGGGTGCTGATCCTGACCACCTTCGGCCGCCCCGGCTATCTGCGCCGGGCCATGGAGGCGGGGGCCGCCGGTTTCCTGGTGAAGGACGGCCCCGTGGAGGAACTGGCCGCGTCGATCCGCCGCGTACTGACCGGCGAGACGGTCATCGACCCCGCCCTCGCCGCGGCCGCCCTCAGCGCCGGCCCCAACCCTCTGACGGCCCGTGAGGTCGAGGTGCTCGGCGCGTCCGCGGACGGCGCGACGGTCGCCGACATCGCGGACGCCCTCCATCTCTCGGAGTCCACGGTCCGCAACTACCTCTCCGCCGCCATCGGCAAGACAGGCACCCGCAACCGGACCGAGGCGCTGCGGGAGGCCCGGCAGCAGGGGTGGTTGTAGCCCTGATGCCGCCGAGCACCGCAGCCCCGTCTACTCCCGCGTCGCCGTCACGTCCGCCGACTTGTACTCCGTTCCCTTCGGCGCCAGGCACACGAACCAGTCCACCGGCGATCCCCCGGCCGTACGGATCGCCGGCCGGTCGGTGCTGACCTCGGTGTTCTTCGCCGGTCGGTCGACCTTCGTCGCCGTACCGTCCTTCCAGGTGCAGGTGACCTGTTCGGCGTCCTTGCCGACCATGCCGATGACCAGGCGCTCGACATGCTCGGCCGTGGTCCTGAAGGGAATCGCGGCGGACTCGACGTCCGTGCCGTTCATGGGGTCGTCGGTCTTCTCGAACGCGTCCTCGTAGACGCCCCTGCGGTCCTCCCTCTTGTCGCTGCCGTCGCTGAGAAACGTCAGGTACGAGCTCTTACCGACGAGTTCGGACGCCTTGGTCACGCCCGTGGGGACGTCTCCGGCCTCACCCATCGCCTCCAGCTGGCCCGCGGCCTCCGCCTCGGTCCTCGGCGCCGCCCACACGTCGATGACGACCGACCACTCCTTGCCGTCCTCAATGCCGCTCGCCAGCGTCGTGCGCTGCGGGGTGTAGAGGTCCGCCGGAGCCGTCGTCGGCGTCTGGGTCGCCGCCGGGCCCACCGTCCCGCCGCCTCCTGGCAGTCCCGCCACCGCCAGCGTCGCCGAGGAGCCGGCGATCACCAGGGCGGTGGCCGTGGCCACGGCCCAGCGGCGGGCCTTGCGGCGGCGGCCGCCCCGGATGACCGCCTGGTAGGGGGCTATGCCGATCTCCACCTCGTCCGTGGCCTCGGTCAGCAGGGTGGTGATGTCGCTGTTCGTCATGTCGTGGTTCGTCTCCCGGTCCGCGCTCATCACTTCCGCCCTCCCTGCGTCGCCATGTCGACCAGCCCCGGTATGGCCCGGAGTTTCGCGATCCCCTTGGCCGCGTTGCTCTTCACCGAGCCGACGGAACAGCCCATCGCCTCGGCGGTCTGGGTCTCGGTCAGGTCCTCCCAGTAGCGCAGGACCACGGCCTCGCGCTGCCGCGGCGGCAGTTGGGCCAGCGCCTTCAGCAGGGCGCTGCGGTCCTCGGCCTGCGCGATGCGGTCACCCGTGTCGGCGATCTCGCGCGCCAGGCCCGAGTCGTCCTTGGGCGCCAGGAACTCCCTGAGTTTCCTGCGGTGCCGGCGGGCGTGCGCGTTGATCATCACGCGCCGTACATACGCCTCCGGGTCGTCGGCCGAGCCGACCCTGCGCCAGGCCACGTACACCTGCTCCAGGGTCGACTGGACCAGGTCCTCCGCGGCGTGCTGCTCCCCCGTGAGGAGAAATGCCGTTCTCATCAGCCGCGGCCAGCGGCCGATGACAAAGCTCTGGAACTCCGCGTCCCGAGCCTCCTTGCGATCCCCCATGGGCACCTCCTAGATATTCAAAGGAGTCCATGAGCCGCTCGGACCGTTGCCTCCCTTCGACGACTTCGCAGAAATCCGTCAGCAGAAATCCGTCAGCAGAGATCCTTCAGC
>JABFXD010000614.1 GCA_013361925.1 Streptomyces sp.
CACACCCTCCAGGCGCGGGACGCGCTGCGGAAGGCGGTCGACGGGGGCGAGACGGCTCCGCTGGACGCCGTGCTCGATCATGGCCGTATCCGGGCCACCCTCACCGCCGAAGGGCCGGGCGAGATCCCCGAGTTCCGCGACCCCGCCTGGGGGCCGGCCTGGCTCGCCGCCCGGGGCTATCTGGAGCTGCTCGCCACCGCGCCCGACCGCATCCGCGGCTGCGCCCACGAGGCGTGCATCCTGCACTTCTTCGACACCTCACGGAACGGGACGCGCCGCTGGTGCTCGATGGCGGCGTGCGGGAACCGGGCGAAGGCGTCGCGCCATTACGCGCGGACGCAGAAGCCCTGACGCGCGAAGGGCGGGCCCCCTGCCGGGAACCCGCCCTCGCCGTGTCCGGACGCCGTTCAGCCGTCCGCGGCGCGCACCCCACCGATGTTGATGGCGTCGCAGCTGCGCTCGATGAACTCGCCCACGGCGAAGCTCGCCGCACGCGCGTCCTTCTCGTCCTCGGGATCGAAGTGGTCGTACCAGTCCAGGAGCGCGGCGAAGTCGTCGTGGACTCCGTCGGGCGCCTGCTCGCTCAGATCCTCGAGGATGTGGTGCTTGTCGTGCAGGCCCAGGTCGTTCACGGTCTGGAGATCCAGCGGCTCCGCCGTACGGCAGAAGGCCGCCTGCGCCTTGGCGTCGGCGAAGTCGTCCGCCGTCGCCCACCGGTAGCCCAGCAGTCCGCCGCCGAGGCCGACGACGAGCACCGCCGCGCCCACGCCGAGACGGGTCCGCCTGGATATCACGTCCCCGCCTTGATGGCGTTGAGGTCGTGCTGGTCGAACCGGTAGTAGGCCGCCGTCGTGGAGCGCATGCACGAGTTGTTGTCGGTGTCGTTCGACGCCTTGCGGTGCCCCAGGTCGCCGGTGTGCCCGAACTCGTGGCAGCCCATGGTGAGCCACTCGAAGTCGTCGTGGTACATGGCGGTGTTGAACTGGATGGTGATGACGTCACACGACGTGAAGAGCGCGTTCCAGTCCTTGCACCTGGTCTGCCCCGCCCACGTCACGTTCTCCGTCTTGTAGTCGTGGACCTCGATGTCACCGCCACCCCACGAGGTAGTGATGACACTCCGTTCGAGCTGCTCCTTGCCCCACTCCATGGCCCCCTTGCCCTTGACCGTCAGGTTGAAGCCCTTGACGGCCTGCTGCCTGTTGTCCGGGTCCATGCCGGAGTCGTCGTGACTCGCGTGGGCCGGCGAGGAGAGGGAGGCCAGGAGCACCGCCGCCAGCGCGACCCACAGCGGGCGCGTCGTACGTGACATTTGCTCTCTCATTTCAGCTGGAGACGGTTCAGGTGGAGGAGGGGTACGGGGTGGGTTCCGAGCCGTCGTTGGTGCCCAGGTCGGTGGGCTCCGCGGTGACGCCGGCCGTCGGAAGCGGCGAGTTCTCGTACCCGGAGGGGCCGGCGACCGGCATCTCGGCGGCGGTCGGCAGATCCGGCGGCGGGTTCTTGGTGTCGTAGATCCGCTTGAGGTAGATCGTGAGATCGAGCATGTCGTAGCTCTCGATGCTCTGCTTCAGCGCCGAGCCCTCCTCTGCCGAGGAGGAGAGGAAGCCGTCGGCGAGGATCTCCGCCCGGCCCTCCGTGCTGATGACGTTCCAGCCGGTGGTCGCGGAGCCGCGCAGGAAGAACACGTACTCCTTGCCGACCTCGCTCCACTTGTAGTTGTTGACCTGGTAGCCGTCGCCGCTGGCGTCCCAGCCCCATTCCTCGACCTTGATCGGGGCCGGGAAGGTGGTGCGGCCGTTCGGCGAGAACGCCTGGTTGACCTGGAGCGTCACCTCTCGGGCCTGGGTGGCCGCGGTCTCCTCACCCGGCTCGGCGGTCTCGTCGGCGCCCACGATGCGTCCCGGGTTCACCGCGGTCACCGTCGCGCGGACCACGGCGGGCGAGGTCACGGCCATCTGCCCGACGCTCTCGAACTCCACGCTCTCCAGGGCGTGGGCGATCACCTCGGGCTCCGCGTCCAGGGTCCTGGTGTCGGCCTCGGCGACCGGCAGCAGGGTCGCGCCCCCGGCCACCGCCGCCACCGCTACGGCCGCGGCGGCCCAGACCCCCCATTTAGGGAAGTGGAAGTCCAGCATGGTCAAGGCACGCTCCGCCCTGTGAAAGCCCTGTGATCTTGGTCGGAGCAGATCGTAAAGGTTTGACCAGGCCATGGCAACAAGGATCTAAAGCACCGCGGGGGCGGGGTAACCCCGCTGCCCGTGAAGCCGGATGGACCGGTATGCCGGTTAACTCACGGATGACCTAGGGGGTTTTCCCCACGCGTCCATATCGATTCGGTCAACTCTCCCTAAACATCCTTCCCATGCGTAAAGCTGTGCGATCACCCGGAACCTCGTTCCGGACCCCCGCGGTCAGGACCGATCGGTCCCGGTCGCCACCGCACGTTCCTTTACCTACAAGGGATGCCGATGACCCTCACCCCCCAGCGCGAACCGATACCCAGCGCGAGACGCGTGGTGCGTATAGCCGTGGCCGCCGGTCTCGTGGCCGCGCTCTCCGCGGCCGGGCCGATACCCATGGCCTTCTCGGCCGACTCCGGTACGCCCGCCGCGGCCGACCCGGGCGTCAAGTCCGCCCACGAGAAGCTCGGTTCGGACGACGCGGACCTGCTCGCCGAGGCCAAGGCCGACGGCGACAAGAACGTCACGCTGATGGTCGCCACCGCCCCCGGCAAGACCGAGCAGGTCACCGAGGAGCTGGACGCGGTCAAGGGCGGCTACGTGGGCAAGACCTACGACAAGCTCGGGTACGTCCGTGCGACCGTGCCGACCGCCAAGGCGGACGCGGCCATCGCCGCCGCCGCGAAGCTCTCCTCCGTGCACGGCATCGACCTGCGGCAGGAGATCGCGCTGGACGATCCCACGCCCGCCGCGGACACCGCGAAGGGCGCCGCCTCGACCGCGAGCGCCACGGGCGCCTACACGGGGCCGAACAAGAAGACCCCCGCCAAGAACCCGTACAACCCGTCCTTCGAGACGGGCGCCGTCGACTTCGTGCAGGACCACCCGAAGGCGGACGGCCGCGGCATCACCATCGGCATCCTCGACTCCGGCGTCGACCTCGGCCACCCCGCGCTGCAGAAGACCACCACCGGTGAGCGCAAGATCGTCGACTGGGTCACCTCGACCGACCCCGTCTCCGACGGCGACGGCACCTGGCGGCGGATGACCACCGCGGTCGCCGGCCCGACGTTCTCGATCACCACGACCAGCCAGGGCACCGAGACGTTCAAGGCGCCCGAGGGTGCGTACAAGTTCAGCTACATGTCCGAGTCCGCCACCACCGGCGGCGACATGGCGGGCGACCTGAACCGCGACGGCGACAAGACGGACGTCTGGGGTGTGCTGTACGACGCCGCCGCCGGCACCGTCCGCGTCGACCTGAACGACAACCTCGACTTCACCGACGACGTGGCCATGAAGCCGTACAAGGACGGCTACCAGATCGGCTACTTCGGCACCGACGACCCCACCACGGAGGTCGTCGAGCGCATTCCGTTCGTCGTCGAGATCCGCAAGGACGTCGTCTACAACTCCTCGGGCGCCAAGGCCGATTACGTCAACATCGGCGTCATCGAGTCCGAGCACGGCACCCACGTCGCCGGCATCACCTCCGCCAACGGCCTGTTCGGCGGCAAGATGAACGGCGCGGCCCCGGGCGCGAAGATCGTCTCGTCCCGTGCCTGCACCTGGTCCGGCGGCTGCACCAACGTCGCGCTCACCGAGGGCATGATCGACCTCGTCACCAACCGCGGTGTCGACATCGTCAACATGTCCATCGGCGGTCTGCCGGCGCTGAACGACGGCAACAACGCGCGCGCCGAGCTCTACACGCGCCTCATCGACACCTACGGCGTCCAGCTGGTCATCTCGGCCGGCAACTCCGGCCCGGGTGCCAACACCATCGGCGACCCCGGTCTGGCCGACAAGGTGATCTCCGTCGGCGCGGCCATCTCCAAGGCGACGTGGGCCTCCAACTACGGCTCCGCGGTGACGAAGTCGTACGCGATGATGCCGTTCTCCTCGCGCGGTCCGCGTGAGGACGGCGGGTTCACCCCGACGCTGTCCGCGCCGGGCGCCTCCATCAACACCACGCAGACCTGGCTGCCGGGCTCCCCGGTCGCCGAGGCGGGCTACACGCTGCCGGCCGGCTACTCGATGCTCCAGGGCACCTCGATGGCCTCCCCGCAGGCCGCGGGCGCCTCGGCGCTGCTGCTCTCCGCCGCGAAGCAGAAGGGCATCACGCTCACCCCGGCGAACCTGCGCACCGCCCTGACCTCGACCGCCGACCACATCAAGGGTGTGCAGGCGTACGAGGAGGGCGCGGGCCTCATCAACATCGTGGACGCCTGGGACGCCATCAAGGACGGCGCGACCGCCCACGACTACACGGTCAAGGCGCCGGTCGACACCGCGATCGACCAGTTCCTGAAGACGCCGGGCTTCGGCACCGGCATCTACGACCGTGAGGGCGGCCTGAAGGCCGGCGTGAAGAAGTCGTACGAGGTCACCATCACCCGTACGACCGGCGCCGACCGTCCGCTGTGGCACGAGCTGAGCCTGGAGAACAACGCCTCCGGCACCTTCTCCATCGTCGGCTCCGACGACATCAAGCTGGAGCTGAACAAGCCGGTCACCGTGAAGATCGCCGCCAAGTCGCCGTCCGCCGGCGTCAAGAGCGCGATCCTGGAGGTCGACGACCCGCGCACCGAGGGCGTCGACAAGCAGATCCTGAACACGGTCGTCGTCTCGTCGCCGGTGAAGTACACCTACTCCGCGTCGAACACCGTCCAGCGCAACAGCACGCAGTCGTACTTCGTGACCGTCCCCGAGGGCGCCAAGTCCCTGGAGGTCGCGATCGGCGGGCTGAAGGACAAGAGCCAGACCCGGTTCATCGCGATCCACCCGTACGGCACTCCGGTCGACAACACCGGCACCCCGTACTGCTACAACAACTACCTCGACGGCAACGGCTGCAAGCCCGACGTGCGTGCGTACGCGGACCCGCAGGCCGGCGTCTGGGAGATCGAGGTCGAGTCGCGCCGTACGTCGCCGCTGCTCGACAACCCGTACAAGCTGGACGTCGCCGTCCTCGGCGCCGCCTTCGACCCCGAGGTCGTGACGGTTCCCGAGGCCAAGGTCGGCACCCCGGTCGCCGCCTCCTGGAAGGTGACGAACAACTTCGCCGCCCTGGACGGCAAGCTCGTCGGCGGTCCGCTCGGCTCGGCCAAGTCGGCCCGCCCGTCCATCACCGAGGGTGTCACCCAGACCACCACGGTCGACGTGCCCGAGGGCGCCAAGTCCCTCGACGTGGTCATCGGCAACGTCTCCGACGCGGCCGCCGACCTCGACCTGGTCGTCTACGGCCCCGACGGCAGCGAGGCCGGCACCTCGGCCGACGGCGACTCGGAGGAGGCCGTCTCGGTCGCCGCCCCGGCCGCCGGCACCTACACCATCGAGGTCATCGGCTACTCGGTGCCGTCCGGTTCCACCGCGTACGACTACCAGGACGTGTTCTTCTCCAACGCCCTGGGCACCGTCACCGTCGACGACACCGCCGCCGTCAAGCTCGGCACCGGCGACTCGACGAACGTCTCCGCGAACGTCACCGCCCTGGCGGCCGCTCCGGAGGGCCGTGAGTTCTTCGGCCAGGTCCAGCTGGTCAACGCCCGCGGCACGGCCGCCGGCATCGGCAGCGTGACGATCGAGAAGGTCACGCCGTAACGGCCGTACGGCAGTAAAGGGGCGGGCGTTCCCATGGAACGCCCGCCCTTCTGCGTTTCTCCGTCCGCGGGGTCAGCCCCCGCCCTCGCAGGTCAGATGCCGCGCGGCGGGCAGCGCCCGCTCGATCCGCAGGCGCCCCTCCGCGAGCGCGTCCTGGGCGGCACCGGTCCGGTCCTCGGCGTACGGCGGATCGCCCGCGCGGTAGGTGTCGGGCCCCTCGCCCGGCAGGCTGGAGACCAGGACCAGCATGCGCGCCCCGGTCCGGTAGTACGCCGGTACGTTCGCGCCCTGGTCGACGAAGGTGACCGTCCGCTCCCCGCTCGCCGGCTTGTAGTGACGCTCCACGTCCAGCACCACCCGGTACCGGTCGTCGCCGCCCGCCGCCTCGACCCGTGCCACCGTGCCCTCGACGACCGTGCTGGAGCAGGCGATGAGCCCCTCGACGGTGAGCAGGGCCTGGGATCCCTCGCCCTCGACCCCGTTGTGGGCGACGAGATACGCCGCCCCCGTCCCCAGCGACGCGACGGCCACGGCCGCCGCGAGAGCCACGAGCCCGAGACGCCCACGCCACCACCGGCGCACGGGGACGGGCTGCGGCACGGACACGGGCTCCGGCACCGGTGCCGGCACCTCCGCGGCCGCGCGGGCCAGCCCGTCCCCGATCCGCCGAAGCTGCTCGCGTACGGCGGCCATGTCGCGTTCCGCCGCCCCGTACTCCTGCGTCTCCCGGTGCGCGGGTTCGCCCAGCAGGACCGCCATCAGCTCGTCGTGCTTGTCCACCGTCACACCGTCTCTTCCACGTGCAGCCGGTCACGCAGGTGCTTCGCCGCGGCGTACAGCCTGCTCTTGACCGTTCCCAAGGGGATCCCGAGCTGTTCGGCGATCTGCGGAACCGAGAGATCCGCGTAGTAGCGCAGGATCAGGACCTGCCGCTGCGCGCCCGGCAGGGCGTCGAGCCCTTCGGCGACGGCGAGCGCCTGAATGCTGTTCTCGGTGTCGTCCTGGACGCGTTCGTCCGGCGTACCGAGCAGGGAGAGCCGCTCGCTGACGCGCTCCTGCCGGTGTCTGGCGCGGTGCCAGTCCACCGCGAGGTTCGAGGCCACCACCGCGGCCCAGGCGCCCAGGTCACGCGGCGGGTCGTCGCCGCGGGCCCGGCGTTCCAGCAGGCGCAGCCGCACCTGCTGGAGCCCGTCCTGGAGGTCGTCCTGAGGGACCCCGCCGAGCGCCAGGACGGCACGGACCCGGTCGGCCTGCGCCGCGTCCAGCGGGTCCGCGCCTGCCTCCGCGCCGCCAGGTCTCCTGATCTGCACCCGCGTTCTCCCTCGTCCGTGTTTCTCCTATGACGCGGGAGCATCGCAGATCGTTCGATCCTCATGCGCAGGTGAGCCGCCGTGACTCCGGAAGCGACGCCTGGATCCAGGCCCGTTCCCGGGCCACCTCCGGCTCGCCGACCACCCAGTGGTCGGGCACGGTGTCCCCCTTCAGGACCCCGAACAGCACCGGGTCGCCCTTGCGCAGACCGTCGACGAAGGTGTCGTCGACGACGTACGTCAGCCGCTCGGGGCCCTTCATGTCCTGCTTGTAGTAGCGGACCACGTCCACGGTGATCCGCAACTGCACCTGGTCCGAGAGGCGTTCGACCGAGGCGACCGTCCCCTCGACGACCAGCCGGGTGCAGGCGAGGTAGTGCGGGCTGCCGAAGCGGGTGTCCGCGTCGGACTGGGACTTCTGGGCGCTGCTCGCGTCGCCCCCGGAGTCCGTGAGGCTGTCGCCGTTCGTCGCGATCAGCCAGCCCATGCCGGTGACCACGGCGGCCACCGCGGCCGTCACGAGGGTGCCGAAGGCGAGCCTCGGGACCCAGCGCCGGGCCCGTGCGGGACGTACCGGAGCGGGTCGCGGCGCGGGACGCGGATCCTGGGCCAACGCGTCGCCGATGAGGCCGAGTTGCTCCCGCAGGAGGGCGATGTCGGAGGTGGCCTCGCGGTGTTCCGCCAGCAGATCCGCGTCGGCCCCGTCGGGCAGTGGTTCGCCGGTGAGCGCCGCCATCAGCGCGTCGGCATCCCGGTCCCGGTGTTCGGCGGTCATGTCACACCACCTCGTCCTCGTGCAGACGGGCGCGCAGCGCGCGGACCGCCGTGTGCAGCCTGCTCTTGACCGTGCCCTCCGGGACACCGAGTTCCTGGGCGATGTCCCGCACCGGAAGATCGGCGTAGAACCGCAGGACGAGGACCTGGCGCTGGTTGTCGGGCAGTTCGTCCAGTCCCTGGGCGACGGCGAGCGAGAGCACGCTGGTGTCCTCGCCGGAGGGGTGCTCCAACTGGCGCAGAGAGGCGAGGCGTTCGCCGATCCGCTCCTGCCGGCGCTTGGCGCGGTGCCAGTCCATGGCGAGGTTGGAGGCGACGACGGCCGCCCACGCGGAGACGTCGCGCGGCGCCTCGTACCCCTTCGCCGCCCGCTCCAGCAACCGCAGGCGGACCTGCTGCACCCCGTCCGGCAGGTCCGCCTGCGGTACGCCGCCGAGCGCGAGCACGGCTCGTACCCGACGTTCCTGGGCCGCGTCGAGCGGGTCGTCGGGCCCGTCATGAATGCTGTCCCCCTGGCCGCGGCGGGCCTTTCTGCGCAGCACAGCCACCCCTCTCCTCGCCGCGTTTCCTCTATGACGCCGGCTCGGGCGGAAACGTTCGGTCCGATCTCCGGAATTCTTTCTTCACATGATCTTCGCTGCCACCATGAGCCCCATGACGCACATCGTGAAGGGGGCCAACGCCCCTGTCCCCGCTGGTCTCCTGAGGGTTGCCGTCTCCCGCCGGAAGGTGCCGGGGACACCCGTCGTGGATGTCTCGGCGCTGCTGCTCGACGCGGCGGGCAAGGTGCGCGGCGACGCCGACCTCGTCTTCCACAACCAGCCCGCGCATCCCTCGGGCGCGGTACGGCACCTGGGCACCGGGGACGGCGTGGACCAGCTCGCCGAGTGGCTGGAGCTGGACCTGCCCCGGGTGGAGCCGGCGGTGCAGCGGGTGCTGGTCGCCGCGTCCTGCGACGACGGCACCTTCGGGGCGGTGCCGGGGCTCGCGCTCCAGACCGTCGCGGGCGACGGCACGATCGTCGTGCACTACGACGTGACGGACGCCGCCGGTGAGACGGCCTTCGTGCTCGGGGAGTTCTACCGGCGCAACGGCGAGTGGAAGTTCCGGGCGGTCGGGCAGGGCTGGGACTCGGGGCTCGCGGG
>JABFXD010000968.1 GCA_013361925.1 Streptomyces sp.
ACCGGGACGTCGAGGATGACCCGGGTACCGCGCTCCGGCGCCGGGACCATGTCGAACGTGCCGCCCAACTCCCCCTCCACCAGCGTCCGTACGATCTGGAGGCCGAGGTTGCCCGCGGTGTGCGGGTCGAAGCCCTCGGGCAGGCCGACCCCGTCGTCCTGAACCGTGACGAGCAGGCGGGCCTCCTTCGTCGTACCGCCACGGACCGCCGAGACCTCGACCGTGCCGGTCTCGCCCTCACGGAAGCCGTGTTCCAGGGCGTTCTGGAGGATCTCGGTCAAAACCATCGACAGCGGGGTGGCGACCTCGGCGTCGAGGATGCCGAAGCGTCCGGTGCGCCGGCCGGTCACCTTGCCGGGCGAGATCTCCGCGACCATCGCGAGCACCCGGTCGGCGATCTCGTCGAACTCCACCCGCTCGTCCAGGTTCTGGGACAGCGTCTCATGCACGATCGCGATCGATCCGACCCGGCGGACCGCCTCTTCGAGAGCCTCGCGGCCCCGGTCGGAGTCGATCCGGCGGGCCTGGAGACGGAGCAGGGCGGCGACCGTCTGGAGGTTGTTCTTCACCCGGTGGTGGATCTCCCGGATGGTGGCGTCCTTGGTGATCAACTCGCGCTCGCGGCGCCGCAGTTCGGTGACATCGCGGAGCAGCACCAGGGAACCGATGCGGGTGCCCTTGGGCTTGAGCGGAATGGCCCTGAACTGGATGACCCCGTCACCCGACTCGATCTCGAACTCGCGCGGGGCCCAGCCGCTGGCGACCTTGGCGAGCGCCTCGTCCACCGGGCCGCGGGTCGGGGCGAGTTCGGCGGTGGTCATGCCGAGGTGGTGGCCGACGAGGTCGGAGGCGAGGCCGAGACGGTGGTAGGCGGACAGTGCGTTCGGCGACGCGTACTGGACGACGCCGTCGGCGTCGAGGCGGATCAGGCCGTCGCCGACGCGCGGGGCGGCATCCATGTCCATCTGCTGGTTCGCGAACGGGAAGGAGCCGGCCGCGATCATCTGCGCGAGGTCGGACGCGCTCTGGAGGTAGGTCAGTTCGAGGCGGCTCGGGGTGCGCACGGTGAGCAGGTTGGTGTTGCGCGCGATGACGCCGAGGACGCGGCCCTCTCGTCGTACCGGAATCGACTCGACCCGGACCGGCACCTCCTCGCGCCACTCGGGGTCGCCCTCGCGCACGATCCGGCCCTCGTCGAGTGCGGCGTCGAGCAGGGGGCGGCGGCCGCGCGGGACCAGGTGGCCGACCATGTCGTCCTGGTAGGAGGTGGGGCCGGTGTTGGGCCGCATCTGGGCCACCGAGACATAGCGGGCGCCGTCCCGGGTGGGGACCCACAGGACGAGGTCGGCGAAGGAGAGGTCGGAGAGCAGCTGCCACTCCGAGACCAGCAGATGGAGCCACTCGAGGTCGGAGTCGTCGAGGGCGGTGTGCTGGCGGACCAGTTCGTTCATGGAGGGCACGTGTGCGAGCGTACCTGGCGGTACGGACCAGGCCGGAAACCAGTCACCCGGCCCTGAGAACACCCGCGGGCCGCGGCGCCTGGGAGGGACCCTCAGCCCTCCCGGCACCGCAGCCCGGAGCAATATCGGCCACGGGGTGTGCGGTCCCGGACGGCCGAAGGATGAGGATCCGGGGCAGTCAGGGCAGAGAGCACCGGTTCCTCGGTCCGCCTTCCTGTGCGGGGAGGGCGGAAGTCTGTCGTGTTCTGTTTTCAACTCTCTTACGCATTGTGGACTAGACCACTCGGTGTGTCCATGCGTTGGAGGCTGTTTGTTGTTGTCAGTTCTCCGAGGGTCCCGCGAGCGCCTCGACCCGTGCTGGAGAACTACTGGGACGCCCTAGCATCCACCACGCAGCCTAACCCGTGTGGGTTCATGTGCGGGGCCAGATGGCCATGGCAATTTCCGCGAGCGCTTCCAGTTCCTCCCGGCTCGCCCCGTCCCGCGCCTGTTGCGACATGCCCTGGATCATCGCTCCCGCGTGCCGGGCGAGGGCCGCGGCGTCGGTGTCGGCCGGCAGCTCCCCCGCGGCGACGTCCGCTCGGATACGGCTCTCGAAGGCGGCGATGTTCGCGTTGCGTCGATCGCGCAGGGACTCCTCGACCTCGGCGCTGGTGCAGTTGGTGGCCGCGTGGATGACGAGGCAGCCGTGCGGGTGGCCGGGGGCGGTGTACTCGACGGCCGCCTCGCGCAGCATCCGCTCGACGGCGGCCCGGGCGGTGGGCTCCTCTGCGAGGGCCCGGTCGCCGAAGGAGCCGTAGCGCTTGCCGTACTCGAGGACGACCTCCTCGAACAGGGCCCGCTTGTCACCGAACGCGGCGTACAGGCTCGGGGCGCCGATGCCCATGACGCGGGTGAGGTCGGAGACGGAGGTGGCCTCGTAGCCGTGCTCCCAGAAGGCGAGGATCGCCTTCTCCAGGGCGGTGGCGCGGTCGAAGGAGCGGGGCCGGCCACGCGGTTTGGCCTGCTTGACCTGCGGGTTCGTCTCCTCGATGCGCTCCATGAGGTGAATTCTATAGGGGGTGCTAGAGAAATGTCCGCGGACTGTTGTACGGTCTTTCTGTAGCGACCGCTAGGGAAATGCGAAGGGGGCGCCGGCATGGGCGTGCTTGCAGGCAGGACGGCTCTCGTCACGGGGGCGAGCAGGGGTATCGGGCGGGGCATCGCCGAGCGGCTGGGGCGCGACGGGGCGCGGGTCGCCGTGCACTACGGCACGAACGAGACGGCGGCGAAGGAGACGGTCGCCGCGATCGAGGAGGCGGGCGGCTCGGCGTTCGCGATCGGGGTGGAGCTGGGGCGGCCGGGTGCCGCCGAGGCGCTGTGGGAGGAGTTCGACCGGCACGCGGACGGGGTGGACATCTTGGTGAACAACGCGGGGATTGGGGTGTCCCGCCCGATCGAGGAGATAGACGAGGCGGAGTACGACCGCGTCTTCGCCGTCAATGTGAAGGCACCCTTCTTCCTCGTCCGGCACGGCATGACCCGCCTGCGGGACGGTGGCCGCGTCATCAACATCTCCTCGGGCCTCGCCCGCACCGCCGCCATGCCGAACAACATGGCCTACGCGATGACGAAGGGCGCGCTGGACGTCTTCTCCCGGGACCTGTCGAAGGTGCTGGGCCCGCGCAGCATCACGGTGAACTCGGTGGCCCCGGGCATCATCGCGACCGACAACACCCATGAGCTGCTGCACGCGAGCGAGGAGGCGTGGGCACAGGCGGCGGCCTACTCCGCGCTGGGCCGGGTGGGCGAGCCGGCCGACGTGGCGGATGTGGTGGCGTTCCTGGCGTCGGATGCGGGCCGGTGGGTCACGGGGAGCTGGGTGGATGCGACGGGAGGTTCCCTTACGTAGGCGTCTCCCGCCTCCCGGCCCCTCACTCTCCCCGTGTTCATCGCGTCTCCGTCACCTTGGCCAGCGCGCGGGGCGCGTCCGGGTCCTGGCCGCGGGCGATGGTGACCTCGTAGGCCAGGAGCTGCAACGGGATGATCTCCAGCACGGGTTGGAGTTCCTCGGGGACGCCTTCGGTGGGCAGTACGAAACCGGCCGAGGCCTGCTCGACCTGGCCGCGCGGCCCGATGACGACCAGGTCGGCGCCCCGCCCGCGCAGCCGGTCGAGGACGGGCTGGAGTGCCTCGCCGCCCTTGCCGTCGGTGACGACCGCGATGACCGGGGAGACGTTGTCGACCATGGCGAGGGGGCCGTGCAGCAGGTCGGCGCCGGAGTAGGAGAGGGCGGGGATGTAGCTGGTCTCCATCAGCTTGAGGGCGGCTTCCTTGGCGGTGGGGTAGCCGTAGCCGCGCGAGGTGATCACCATGCGCTCGGCGAAGCGGTAGCGGGCGGCGAGGGCGCGGATCTCGTCCTGCCGGGCCAGGAGCTGCTCGGCGAGGTCCGGCAGGACCTTGGCGTTGGCGCCGTCGCCGCCGCGCAGTCCCTCGACGAAGAGATAGAGCGTGAGAAGGGAGGCGGTATAGGTCTTGGTCGCGGGGAGGGCCTTCTCCGGTCCGGCCATGATGTCGAGGTGGTACTCGGAGACGCCGGCCAGCGGTGAGTCGGGGTTGTTGGTGACGGCGAGGGTGAGCGCACCGGCCTCGCGGGCGGCCCGGGTCGAGGCCACGAGGTCCGGGGAGCCGCCGGACTGGCTGACGGTGACGACGAGGACGTCGGTGAGATCGGGGCGGGCGCCGTACGCGGTGATCGTGGACATCGAGGTGAGGCCGCAGGGCAGGCCGAGGCGGATCTCCAGGAGGTACTTGGCGTAGAGGGCGGCGTTGTCGGAGGTGCCGCGGGCGGTCAGCAGCACGAAGCGGGGCAGCCGGGCGGCGATCTCCTGGGCGGTCCGCCGGATGCCGGGGGCGCCCTGCTCCAGGATGCGGCGCAGCACCGCCGGTTGCTCGGCCATCTCGCGGGCCATGATCCGGCCGGGGAGGTCGTCCTGGGGGGCCTGGGGCGGAGTCGGGGCGGTCATCGCGGGGGCCTCCCGGGGCGTGAGGTACGGGGTGCGTAGGGATTCTGTACGGGGGTGCGTACCGGTTCGGCGGCGCACCGGCAGTGCGTCGGCAGTCCCATTTCACTCCCCGGGGCGGAACGGCGCCTGTCCTCCGGGTGACGCAGGGTCGGCGTTCGGCTGGTGGGGAGCCGTCCGCCCTCGTCACCAGCGGCTCCCAACCGTCCCCTCGCCCCTCGCCCCCTGGGCCCGTTGGCCTGATTCTGTTAGATTGGTCTAAACCACATGGCCCTTTTTCGGGTCCAGTCGAGCCCTCTCACAGACCGTCTCTCAGATCGGCAGGCCCAGCGTGGAAGTTGTCATCGTTCCGGACGCCAAGGCGGGTGGCGAGCTCATCGCCGAGGCCATGGCGCAGCTCCTGCGGCGCAAGCCCGACGCCCTGCTCGGGGTGGCCACCGGCTCGACGCCGCTGCCCATCTACCAGGCGCTGACGGCCAAGGTGCGGTCCGGTGCCGTGGATGCCTCGCGGGCGCGGATCGCCCAGCTCGACGAGTATGTGGGGCTGCCGGCGGAGCATCCGGAGTCGTACCGCTCGGTGCTGCGCCGTGAGGTGCTGGAGCCGCTCGGGATCGGGATGGACGCGTTCATGGGGCCGGACGGGACCGCGGAGGACATCCCGGGGGCCTGTGAGGCGTACGACGCGGCGCTGGCCGCGGCCGGGGGCGTGGATCTGCAGTTGCTCGGGATCGGGACCGACGGGCACATCGGGTTCAACGAGCCGTGTTCCTCGCTGGCCTCCCGGACCCGGATCAAGACACTGACCGAGCAGACGCGGGTGGACAACGCGCGGTTCTTCGACGGGGACATCGCGCAGGTCCCGCATCACGTGATCACGCAGGGCATCGGGACGATCCTGGAGGCCCGGCACCTGGTGCTGCTGGCCACCGGTGAGGGCAAGGCGGACGCGGTGGCGGCGACGGTGGAGGGGCCGGTGGCGGCGGTGTGCCCGGCGTCGGCGTTGCAGCTGCATCCGCATGCCACGGTCGTGGTGGACGAGGGAGCGGCCTCCAAGCTGAAGCTGGCGGACTACTTCCGGCACACGTACGTCAACAAGCCCGACTGGCAGGGGATTTAAGCCGCCGGGTCAGGAATGTGCGGCAGGCGCCGGTCCCCTTGGGGGAACCGGCGCCTGTTCTGTCGTACGACTTCCTACTCCCCCGCGATGACCTCCGCCGCCGCCCGGCCGCAGACCCGGGCCGCGCCGTGCGTGGCGATGTGCAGGGCGCCTCGGGGCGGTGCCTGCGGGACGCCCATCTCGACCACGATCGTGTCCGGGCGGGTGCGCAGGACCGAGTCGAGGGCCGAGGTCATCCAGGGGTGGCGGTGTTCGTCGCGGACGACGGCGACGATGCGGCGGCGCCCAGCGGCGGCCAGGGCGGCCATGCCGGCGCCGTCCCCCGCGAAGCTGCCGGTGTCGGTGCCGGGGAGGAGGCGGGTCAGTTCCGCGGCCACGCCCCACGGGGTCTCGTCGCCGACCGCGAAGTTCGCGACCGGGGTGAAGGCGGCGACGAACGGGGCCTCGGTGAGCGGGGCGAAGTCGGCGGCGCCGGTGAGGGTCAGGGCGCGGCGGGCCGCGCGCAGGCCGACGTCCGGGTCGCCGGTGGCCGAGGCGTCCGCCGCGGATGCCGCCGCCGTCCAGCGGGCGAGGGAGCGGACGCGTTCGGCGGCGTCCGCGAGGCGCTCCTCGGGGAGGTCGCCGGAGCGGACGGCCGCGACCAGGGCGTCGCGCAGACGCCGTACGGTCTCGTCGTCGGCGAGGCCGCCGCCGACGCAGATCGCGTCCGCGCCGGCCGCGATGGCGAGGACGCTGCCGCGTTCGATGCCGTAGGTGGCGGAGATGGCCTGCATCTCCATGCCGTCGGTGACGATCAGGCCGTCGTAGCCGAGGTCGCCGCGGAGCAGGTCCGTCAGGACCTTGCGGGACAACGTCGCCGGGTGGTCGGGGTCCAGGGCCGGGACCAGGATGTGGGCGCTCATCATCGCGCGGCTGCCGGCGGCGATCGCGGCGCGGAACGGGGCCAGTTCACGCTCCGGGAGGACCGAGGCGTCCGCGTCGATGCGGGGCAGCGCGTGGTGGGAGTCGGTCGCGGTGTCGCCGTGGCCGGGGAAGTGCTTGGTGCAGGCGGCCACGCCCGCCGACTGGAGGCCGGTGACATAGGCGGCCGTGTGGCGGGCGACCAGGTCGGCGGAGGCGCCGAAGGAGCGGACGCCGATCACCGGGTTCTCCGGGTTGGAGTTGACGTCGGCCGACGGGGCCCAGTTGAGGTTCACCCCGCAGGCGGCGAGGCGGCGGCCGAGCTCGAAGGCGACCTCGCGGGTGAGCTCCACGTCGTCCACCGCGCCCAGGGCGTGGTTGCCGGGGAAGCTGGAGCCGGTCCGCACCTCCAGGCGGGTGACGTCGCCACCCTCCTCGTCGATGGCGACCAGGACGTCGTCGCGTTCGGCGCGCAACTGGGCGGTGAGGGCGGAGAGTTGGTCGGGCGAGGCGATGTTGCGGCCGAACAGGCCCACCGAGGCCAGGCCCTCGCCGAGGCGGCGCAGCAGCCAGTCGGGGGCGGTGGTGCCGGTGAAACCGGGCTGGAGGACCGTGAGCGCGTCGCGCGTGAGGGTGTCGGTGCCCTTGGCGAAAGTCGTCATCGGGTGGCGTTATCCCTTCACCGCGCCGGCCGTCAGACCATTGACGGCCCTGCGCTGCAGGAAGACGAAGAGGATCAGGATCGGGACGGCGAAGAGGGACGAGGCGGCCATCGTCGCGCCCCAGTCGTTGCCGAAGGCCGTCTGGAAGCTGGACAGCCACAGGGGCAGGGTCTGGGCCTCGGCCTCCTTGTTGAGGATCAGGACCAGCGGGAACTCGTTCCACGCGGTGATGAAGCCGAAGAGCGAGGTGGACATGAGGCCCGGGGCGAGGAGGGGGAGGATCACCTTGCGGAAGGCCTGGCTGCGCGTGCAGCCGTCGACCATCGCCGCCTCCTCCAGTTCCTTGGGCACGGCGGCGACGAAGCCGCGCAGCGTCAGGATCGTGAAGGGCAGGATCATCATCATGTAGAAGACGGTCAGCGGGACCAGGCTGTTCAGCATGGAGGCGTCCCGCACGATCATGTACATCGCGATGATCATGACTTCCCAGGGCGCCATCTGGGCCAGCATGAACCCGATGATGAAGCCCCGGCGCCCCTTGAACCGCATCCGGGCGAGGGCGAAGGAGCCGAGCAGCGCGACCGTCAGGGACAGGGCGACCGCGCAGACCGTGACGATCAGCGAGTTGGAGACGTACGTCCAGAAGTGGTCGACGCCCGTGGCGGTCTTGAAGTGCTCCAGCGTGATGTGGGTCGGGAACCACACCGGGTCCTCGGAGATGATGTCGCCGGTCGGCTTGAAGGCCGTGGCGAACATCCAGTACACGGGGAAGACGAAGCCGATGAACAGGATGACGGCCGTCGCGTTGGGCCAGATGCGGCTGAACAGCGAGCGCTTCACAGCTCGTCCTCCTCTTGCTTGAGCACGATCCGCAGGTAGTACGCGGTGATGACCAGCAGGATCAGGATGGTCAGGACGGCGATCGCGGCGCCCATGCCGTAGTGCTGGTTGCCGACGCCCTCGATGTAGGCGTAGACGGGCAGGATCTCGGTGAGCCGGTCGGGGCCGCCGCCGTTGATGGTGAAGACCTGCACGAACGCCTTGAAGATCCAGATGACCTCCAGGAACGTCGTGGCGTAGAGGAAGGGCCGCAGGAACGGGAGCGTCACCGTGGTGAAGCTCTTCCAGGAGCCGGCGCCGTCCAGGGCCGCGGCCTCGTACAGCTCGCCGGGGATCGTGGTCGTGGCGGCGTACAGGTTGATGGCGACGAACGGGATCGACTGCCAGACGATCAGCACGGTCACCACGAAGAACGTCGACAGCTGGCTGCTGGTCCAGCTGTAGTCGGCCATGGAGTGCCAACCGAGCTTGTCCAGGACCCAGTTGACGACGCCGAAGCGCTGGGCGAAGAGCCACTGGTAGACGGTGGTCGCGGCGACCACGGGCATCGCCCAGGCCAGCACGAGCCCGATCATCAGGGTGACCCGCATCCGCTTGCCGAGGCGGGCGAGCAGCAGGCCGACCAGGGCGCCGAGGAGCATGGTCAGGACGACGTTGACCGCCGTGAACAGCACGGAGCGGCCGGTGACGCGCCAGAAGTCCTCGCCGGTGAGGGCCTGCTTGTAGTTGTCGATGCCGTTCCACTCGGTGACATGCTGGATCAGCTGTCCCATGTTGAGGTTCTGGAACGACAGCAGGAGGTCCTTCAGCAGCGGCCAGCCGAGCAGCAGCACGGTGGCCGCGCAGGCGGGCAGCAGCAGGAGGTACGGGGCGAGCGCGCCCGCGCGGGACGCCGGTCGCTGCTCACCGGGCCCTCGCTGGTCCACTTTCGTCACGTCCACCGGACCGGAGGGCGGCCGTTCGGTCTGCACGGTCATGCTCGCGTTCTCTCTACTCGACCTACCGGAACGCGGGGCGGGGACCG
>JABFXD010000201.1 GCA_013361925.1 Streptomyces sp.
GCGTTCGGCAGCGTCAGCCGGATCCGCTACGAGGTCGTCGTCGAGGGCACGGCCGACGACGTGCCGCGCGAGGACTCGGACTGGCGGGAGTACGAGTTCAAGGGCAAGCCCGGCGATCCCCGGCGCTGGCCGCGCCAGTTCGCCCCGTACCATCTGCGGCTCGACTGGCTGATGTGGTTCGCGGCACTGTCACCCGCGTACGCGGGGTCGTGGTTCGGCACGTTCGTGGAACGGCTGCTGGAGAACGACCGCGACACCCTCAGACTGCTCCGCCGCTCCCCGTTCCCGCCGGACGCCCCGCCGCGCTACGTCCGTGCCCGTCTCTTCCGCTACCGGTACACGACCTGGCGTGAACTGCGGGAGACGGGCGCGTGCTGGGAGCGGACGTATGTGCGCGAGTATCTGCCGCCGACGCGGCTGGCGGGGGTGGCTCAGAGGTCGTAGACCCGGGTGGCGGTCGCCCCGAGGATTCGGGGGTCCGTGCCTACCAACCGGCGGGTGACGTCCAGCACTTGGCCGTAGGTCGCCGCCAGTCGGCACACCGGCCAGTCCGAGCCCCACATGAGCCGGTCCGGGCCGAAGGCGTCCAACGCCGTCTCCGTGTACGGGCGCAGGTCGTCGGCGGTCCAGGAGCCGGGGTCCGCCTCGGTGACCAGCCCCGAGAGCTTGGCGACGGTGTTGGGCAGCGCCGCGAGGGCCCGGAGGTCGGCGGCCCAGGCGTCCAGGTCACCCGAGGCGATCGGCGGCTTGCCCAAGTGGTCCAGGACGAAGGTCAGTTGCGGCAGGAGTACGGCCGCCTTCGCGCAGGCCGGCAGCTGATGCGGCAGGACCACCAGGTCGTACACCAGCCCCGCCTCCGCGACCGCCGCGAGCCCCCGCTGTACGTCGGCCCGCAGCAGCCACTCCGGGTCGGGCTCGCCCTGGACCTGGTGCCGGACGCCCTTGAGGAGGCGCCCGCCCGGGAGTTCGCGCAGTCCCGCCAGCGCGTCGGCCACCGCGGGGCTCGTGAGGTCGGTCCAGCCGACGACGCCTGCGATCAGGTCGTGTTCCGCCGCGAGCGCGAGGAACTCGGGGGTCTCCTCGGCGACGGTGACGGTCTGCACGAGCACCGTCCGGTCGACTCCGGCGGCCCGGGTCTCGGCGGCGAGGTCGTCGACCGTGAAGTCCCGGCGGATCGGGCTGCCCTCGGCGATCCAGTCCTGGTCGCGCACCGACAGGTCCCACAGGTGGTGGTGCGCGTCGACGACCGTCATGGCAGTTCCCAGACGACGGGCAGGCCGGCGTCCGCGCCGTCGGCCGTGTAGTCGTGGACGACGTCCAGGAGTTCGGCCATTCTCGCCTGCCAGGCGATGTTGACCGGCAGCCGCTCCAGCTCGGCGAGGAGCCGGCCGTAGTCCTCGCACTCCAGGACGTGGAAGAGGTCGGTGCCACTGCGCCAGATCGTCCAGGAGCTCGCGCCCGCGGCGCGGATGGCGTCCGTCAGCTCCTTCGGGACCTCGCGGTGGGCCGCCTCGTACTCCGTGACGCGATCCGCGCGCACCTTGGTGTGCAGGGCGATTCTCATGCGGGCTCCTTCAGCAGGCCGGTCTCCCGCAGCTCCTGCCAGAAGGCCTCCGGTACCGGCGTCGCGAACTGGTCGGCGCTGTCGTGGACCTCGGTCGCCGAGCGGGCTCCCACCAGGACGCTCGTGACGGCCGGATGGGCGGCGCAGAAGGCCAGGGCGGCGGCGCGCAGGCCGATGCCGTGCCGCTCGGCGACCGCCTTCATGTGCAGGGCCCGGTCCAGCAACTGGGGCGGCGCCTCGGTGTAGTTGTACGTCGCGCCGGGCTTCGGGTCCGCGAGCAGCCCGGAGTTGAAGGCGCCGCCGACGACGACCGAGGTGCCCTTCGCGAGGGCGGCGGGGAGCAGCTCGGTGGCCGCGCTCTGGTCGAGCAGGGTGTAGCGGCCGGCGCACAGCACCACGTCCACGTCCGTGTCACGGACGAAGCGGGTGAGCATCTCGGCCTGGTTCATCCCGGCGCCGATCGCCCCGACGACGCCCTCGGCCCGGAGCTTCTCCAGGGCCGGGTAGCCCTCGCGGAAGGCCTGTTCGGCGTGGTCGTCGGGGTCGTGCAGGTAGACGATGTCGACGCGGTCGAGGCCGAGACGTTCGAGGCTGGCGTCGAGGGTGCGTCGTACGCCGTCCTCGGTGAAGTCCCAGACGCGGCGGTGCGTGGCGGGGACGGCGAAGCCGTGGGCCAGGTCGTCACCGCCGTCGGCCGAGGGCTCCAGGCGGCGGCCGACCTTGGTCGAGATCAGGTACTCCTCGCGCGGGTGCTCGCGCAGGGCCGCGCCCAGGCGGCGTTCGGACAGGCCGAGGCCGTAGTGGGGCGCGGTGTCGTAGTAGCGGATGCCGCGCTCCCAGGCGGCGGACACCGCCTCGTACGCCTGCTGTTCGGGGACCTCGGTGTAGAGGTTGGCGATGACGGCGGCTCCGAAGCCCAGTCCCGATGGCGTGGGGGGCGTGCTCACTGGCCCGCCGGACGCAGTCGCAGGCCCTGCATCCCGCCGTCCACGGCGAGGGAGGTGCCGGTGGTGGCGCCGGAGAGCGGGCTCGCCAAGTAGGCGATGGCGCCCGCGACCTCGTCGGCCGAGACGAGGCGGCCGGTGGGCTGGCGGGCCTCCAGGGCGGCGCGTTCGGCGGCGGGGTCGGGGGCCTTGTCCAGGAGGCGGCCGATCCACGGGGTGTCCGCCGTACCGGGGTTGACGCAGTTGACGCGGATGCCCTCGCGGACGTGGTCGGCGGCCATGGCGAGGGTCAGCGAGTACACCGCGCCCTTGGTCGCGCTGTAGAGGGCGCGTTGGGGAAGGCCCGCGGTGGCGGCGATGGAGCAGGTGTTGACGATCGCCGCGTGGGACGACCGGCGCAGGTGCGGGAGGGCTGCGCGGGCGGTGCGGACCATGCCGACGACGTTGACGTCCAGGACGCGGTGCCATTCGGCGTCGTCGTTGTCCTCGACGGTGCCCTGGGCGCCGATCCCCGCGTTGTTGACCAGGACGTCGAGGCCGCCGAGCTCGGCGACGGCGGCGGCGACCGCCTGGCGGACGGAGGCGTCGTCGGTGACGTCGGCCTTGTGTCCGAGCAGGGGCTCGGTCACGGACGACGGGTCGAGGTCGAGGACGGCGACCCGGGCGCCGCGCGCGGCCAGGAGTTCCGCGGTGGCCCGGCCGATGCCGGAGGCGCCGCCGGTCACCAGGGCCTTGAGACCCTCGAAGTCGGTCATGCCGCGTGTCCCTTCTCGTGCGATGCGTCGGCGAGATCTTCTGCCCAGAAGGCGCCGTCCGGGAACGTGTAGCGGGCGATCGACTCGGGCCGCATGGTGGCCGAGAAGCCCGGCGCGGTGGGTGCCGTGTAGTGACCTTCCCTGATCACCACCGGGTCGAGGAAGTGGTCGTGCAGATGATCGACGTACTCGATGACCCGGTCCTCGGTGGTGCCGGTGATCGCGACGTAGTCGAACATCGACAGGTGCTGGACGAGTTCGCACAGGCCCACGCCGCCCGCGTGCGGGCAGACCGGGACGCCGAACTTGGCGGCGAGCAGCAGGATCGCGAGGTTCTCGTGGACGCCGCCGACCCGGGCCGCGTCGATCTGGACGACGTCGACGGCGCCGGCCTGGAGGAGCTGCTTGAAGACGACCCGGTTCTGGACGTGCTCGCCGGTGGCGACCTTCACCGGGGCGACGGCCTCGCGGATCGCGGCGTGGCCGAGGATGTCGTCGGGGCTGGTGGGCTCCTCGATCCAGTACGGGTCGAACTCGGCGAGGGCCTTGGTCCAGCGGACCGCCTCGTCGACGTCCCAGCGCTGGTTGGCGTCGATCGCGACACGGATGTCGGGGCCGACCACGTGGCGGGCGACACGGCAGCGCCGTATGTCGTCGTCGAGATCCGCGCCGACCTTCAGCTTGATCTGCCGGAAACCGTCGGCGACGGCCTCGGTGGCGAGGCGGGTGAGCTTGGCGTCGTCGTAGCCGAGCCAGCCCGGCGAGGTGGTGTAGGCGGGGTAGCCGCGTTCCGCCAGCGTGCTGATACGTTCCGCCGCGCCCGCCTTCCCCCGGCGCAGGATCTGGAGTGCCTCGTCCGGCGTCAGCGCGTCCGTGAGGTACCGGAAGTCGATCTGGCGGACCAGCCACTCGGGCTCGGCGTCGGCGAGCAGCCGCCACAGGGGCTTGTCGGCGCGCTTGGCAGCGAGGTCCCACACGGCGTTGACGACCGCTCCGATCGCCATGTGCATCACGCCCTTCTCCGGGCCGAGCCAGCGCAGTTGGCTGTCGCCGATCAGGTCGCGGTTCAGGGTTGCGGGGTCGGCGCACAGCTCCTCGACGGACCGGCCGACCACGTGGTGGCGCAGTGCGTGGATGGCGGCCACCTGGACCTCGTTGCCCCGCCCGATGGTGAAGCTGAAGCCGTGCCCCTCGTGTCCGTCACCGGCGTCGGTGCGCAGGACGACGTACGCGGCCGAGTAGTCGGGGTCCGGGTTCATCGCGTCGGAGCCGTCGAGCTCGCGCGAGGTGGGGAAGCGGATGTCGTGGGTGTCGACCGCGATGATGCGGGCGACGCCGGCGGGGGTCGGTGACACGGAGGGCCTTTCAGTAGGTGACGGGGTCAGTCCTGGGCGCGGCCGGTGGTGACGCGGGCGATCATGAGGGCCAGGAGGATGATTCCGCCGTAGATGGCGTCGATCCAGAAGGACGGCACCTGGGCCATGGTGAGCATGGTCTTGACGACACCCAGCAGGAGTACGCCGGTCAGGGCGCCGAACATGGTCCCCCGGCCGCCGTCGAGGCTGATGCCTCCGATGACGGCCGCGGCGAACACCGTGAAGATCATGTTCTGGCCCTGGTTGGCGCCGATGGCACCGACGTAGCCGGTGTACATGAGGCCGCCGATCGAGGCGAGCACCCCGGCGACGACGTACACCCCGAGCCGGACGCGGTCGACCCGGATACCGGCCGCGCGGGCCGCCTCCAGGTTGCCGCCGATCGCGTACAGCGCGCGGCCGATCCGGTGGTACTTGAGGACGAGCCCGGCCACCGCGAAGGCCACGGCGGCCACCCACACCGACATCGGGATCCGCAGGAAGGTGGTGGTGGCGAGCGAGAAGAACGCGTCCGGCATGCCGAACAGCGTCTTGCCCTTGGTGGCGCCGACCAGAAGTCCCCGCAGGATGATGAGCATGGCCAGGGTGACGATGAAGGCGTTGAGCTTCACCTTCACCACGAGCATGCCGTTGAACAACCCGATGACCGCTCCGACCAGGGGGATGGCCAGCAGGGCGACCGCGGCGGGCAGCTCGGTGCCCCAGCCGGCCTGGGCTGCGGGCAGCACCAGGAGCGCCGCCACCGCCGGAGCGATGCCGACCACCGACTCCAGTGACAGGTCGAACTTGCCGGTGATGAGTACCAGCGACTCGGCGAGCACGACCATCGCGAGCGCGGCGGACGAGGCCAGGATGGAGACCAGGGTGGCTTCGGTGAGGAAGGAGTCGTTGAGTACGGCGCCGAGCACGAGGAGCAGCAACAGCGCGGGGACGAGGGCCAGTTCGCGCGCCCTGCGCAGCAGCACCGCACGGGCCGCCCCCGCCTCGGGCACGCGCGGCTGCTTCACCGGCGGAGCCTTGGTGTCAGCCATGGTGGTCCACTCCTTCGATGGAGGCGATCAGCTCGTGGTCGCGCCAGCCGGCCGCGTGCTCGGCGACCACGCGGCCGTGGAAGAGGACGAGGACGCGGTCGCAGCGGCGCAGGTCGTCGAGTTCGTCGGAGACGACGAGTACGGCGGTGCCGTCGTCGCGGGCGCTGTCCACGTGGGCGAGCAGCGACTCCTTGGACTTCACGTCGACGCCCGCGGTGGGGTTGATGAGGACGAGGAGACGGGGGTCGGAGGCGAGGGCGCGGGCCATGACGACCTTCTGCGCGTTGCCGCCGGACAGGTCGGAGACGGGCTGGTCGGGGCCCTCGGTGTGGATGTCGAGGCGGTCGATCAGCTCGGTGGCGAAACCCCGTCTGCGTTCGCTGCCGACGAAGCCGAAGCGGCCGAGCCGGTCCAGGACGCTCATGGTGGCGTTGTCACCGATACTCATGCCGAACACGAGGCCCTGTCCGTGCCGGTCGCGCGGCACGCAGCCGACGCCGGCCTTCAGGGCGGCCTGTACATCGCCGAACGGCAGCTGTGTGCCGTCGAGTCGGGCGGTGCCGCTCGTCGGTGTGTGCAGACCCGTGAACGACTCGGCGAGCTCGATCTTCCCGCTGCCGCTGATACCGGCGAGCCCGACCACCTCGCCGCGGCGGACGGTCAGGTCGATGTCTCGGTAGGCGTCGGAGGTGAGCCCGCGTGCGTCGAGCAGGACGGGAGCCCCGGCATCGGCAGAGCGCCCGCGTACGGCGTGTTCGGCGACCGTCTCCCCCGCCATGGCCTCCACCAGCGCGGTCCGCGGCAGGTCCGCCACGGGTGCCGTGGTGATCCAGCGGGCGTCGCGCAGGACGGTGACGGTCTGGCAGACCTCGTAGACCTCCTGGAGGTGGTGGGAGATGAAGAGGAAGGTGACGCCGGACTCCTGGAGGGCCCGCATCCGGGTGAAGAGGCGTTCGATCTCCCGGTTGTCGAGCTGGGCGGTCGGTTCGTCGAGGACGATGAAGCGGGCGCCGAAGCTCAACGCCCGGGCGATCTCCACCATTTGCCGGTCCTCGACCTTGAGGTCGGCGGTGCGGGCCTCCGGGTCGACGTGGACGCCCCAGGTGCCGAGGAGTTCGGCGGCGTCGCGGCGGAGTCTTCGCCAGCTGATGAATCCGCGGTGCAGGGGCTGGCGGTTGATGAACAGGTTCTCGGCGACGGTGAGTTCGGGGACGACGGTCGGCTTCTGGTAGACGCAGGCGACCTTGCGCCGCCAGGCGTCCCGGTCGGCGAGCGCGGGGGCGGGTTCGCCGTCGAAGCGGACCGTTCCCTCGTCCGGGGACTGGAGGCCGGTGAGGATGTTCACCAGCGTGGACTTGCCGGCGCCGTTGCGGCCGACGAGGGCGTGGGACTCGCGCGGCAGCACGGTGAGGCGGCCGTCGGCGAGGGCGGTGGTCGGGCCGTACCGCTTGACGATGCCCTGGGCTTCTACGAGTGCCGTGGTCATTTGACGGTGTTGCCCCACAGGTCGGGGTCGTCGACGTTGTCCTTGGTGACCAGGGGCGCGGGGAGCTGGTCCTCCAGGATGCCGCTGGGCAGTTCGACGATCGTCGAGTCGTGGTCCGTGGGGCCGGGCTTGAAGGTCTCCCCCTTCATCGCCGCCTTGATGTAGTACATGCCGTACTTGGCGTACAGGTCCGCGGGCTGGGAGACGGTGGCGTCGATCTCGCCCTTGCGGATGGCCTCGTACTCCTGCGGGATGCCGTCGTTGGAGACGATGGTGATGTGCCCGGACTGCCCGGCGGTCTTCAGCATGCCCTTGGACTTCAGGGTCTGGAGGGTCGGCGCGAGATAGACGCCGCCGGCCTGCATGTAGATGCCCTTGATGTCGGGGTTGGAGTTCAGCAGGGTGTCGAGTTTCGAGGCGGCCGCGTCGGACTCCCACTTGGCGGGGATCTCCAGCACCTTCAGCTTGGGGAAGTTCTTCTTCACGCAGGCCCGGAACGCCTCCGAGCGGTCCCGGCCGTTGACCGAGGCGAGGTCGCCCATGATCTGCACGACCTTGCCGGAGGGGATCTGCTTGCCGAGGTACTGGCAGGCCTTCTCGCCGTACGCGACGTTGTTCGCGCGCACGACCATGGCGACCTTGCCCTTGTCGGGGGCCACGTCGACGGCGACCACGGGTACGCCCTTGCGTTCCGCCTGGTCCAGGCCGGCTTCGATGGCGGCGCTGTCCAGCGGGGCGACGACCAGGCCCTCGACGCCCTGGTTGAGTTCGGTGTTGATGTCGGTGATCTGCTGCGAGGGATCGCTGTTGGAGTTGACCGTCTTGAGCGCGTCGACGCCCTCGGATTTCGCCATTTTCGGGACGTAGTCGTTGTACGACTGCCAGAACGGCGAGGTGAGCAGGGGCAGGACCACCCCGACCTTGCCGTTCCCGTCGCCCGCGGCGGTGGTGGAACCGCCGGTGTCCTTGGTGCTGCCGCATGCCGTGAGCGCGAGCCCCGCGCAGGCGGCCGCAGCCGTCGTACGCACCGCCCACGCGGATATGCGCCTGTCACGCCGTCCGTTCCGCACTGTCCAGCCGGCCATCTCTCAGCTCCTCGTCGAGCGTGATCGAGCAGATGCCCGCATATTTATCAGACCACTTCGCCTCCACAACACCCTGTGGAGCCGATTTTCCGTGCGCTCGGGCCATAGTGGTCAGACCACCTCGGTGGTTAGACTGCGGCGCACGGCGAGTGGAGGAGTGGTGGCGTGGAGGAGACCCCGCAGAAGGGCACGGTGACCCAGCGGGCGATCGAGCAGATCAAGGCGATGATCGCCCAGGGCAGCCTGGAGCCCGGGCAGCGGCTGCCCACGGAACGGGATCTGGCCGTGCAGCTGGGGATCTCGCGCAGCTCGATGCGGGAGGCGATCCGCGCGCTGACGGTGCTGGGGGTGCTGGAGGCCCGGCACGGTTCGGGCATCTACGTCACGCAGTTGGAGGCGGGTGACCTGCTGGAGACGTTCGGCGTGGTCGCCGATCTGTCCCGGGGCCCGCGTCTGGTGGAGCTGCTGGAGGTGCGCCGCATCCTGGAGTCGACGGCGACCGCGCTGGCGGCGGCTCGGATCACCCCGGACCAGCTGGCCGAGGTGGAGAAACACCTCACGGCGATGAACGCCACCGACGACCCCGAGGAGATCCTCGCCCACGACCTCGCCTTCCACCGCGAGATCGCCCTGGCCGCCGGCAACGACACCATGGCCGCGATCCTGGAGGGCCTGTCCTCACGCACCTTCCGGGCCCGGGTGTGGCGCGGCTACCAGGAAGAGGGTGCCTTCGAGCGGACGCGGCG